>JAPHSI010000240.1 GCA_026193155.1 Sulfurimonadaceae bacterium
ACTGACACTAACTTCGATAACATTGCTAAGTTCAACTGAATCTTCATCTCTTAGATATGAATCTAAAGATTGCATTTGTTCTATACTTCTTGGATAACCGTCTATTATAACAACATTGGTAGGTGCTTTTTTAATAGCTCCTACAATAGTTTCTATTGCTATATCGATTGGTACGATTTCACCTTTAGATATAAAAGAGTCAATTAGTTTGCCACGCTCACTACCGCTGGCAACTTCTGAGCGAAACATATCTCCCGCAGAGTAATGCGTTATAGACTCGTTTTCTTTAGCTATAAGCTCAGCATCGGTAGTTTTTCCACTACCTGGTGCTCCTATAATTAAAAAAAGTTTTTTCATTATTGTTGTTTTTGTTCACGAAGGCGTATATGTAAGTCTCTAAGTTGAGTATTATCAACTTCACTTGGAGCCTGAGTAAGGATACAAGAAGCCTTCTGAGTTTTAGGGAATGCTATAACATCACGAATACTGGATTTTTTGCTGATTAGCATCATCATTCTGTCAAAGCCCATAGCAAAACCACCATGAGGAGGTGCTCCAAATTTAAGAGCATCTAGCAAGAATCCAAATTTCTCCTCAGCTTCTTCCTCTTCTATACCTAGAAGTTTAAAAATCTCTTCTTGAACTTCTTCTTTATGTATACGGATAGACCCACCACCAAGTTCAGTTCCATTTAGAACAATATCATATGCAATTGATTCAATCTCTTCTATATCATCTTTGTCTGTATCAAGAGGCTGAGTAAAAGGGTGGTGAAGTGCTTTAACACGACCGTCTTCAACTTCAAACATAGGAAAATCAACTACCCATACAAATTCGTATTTATTTGGATCAACTAGGTTCATTTTCTCATGTTCAGCTATAAAGTTTCTAAAGCGTCCCATATAATCCCATACAAGTTTTTTCTCACCTGCACCGAAGAATACCACATCTCCAACTTCTAATTCTGTTCTATCTATAATGGCTTGAATATCATCTTCAGAAAAGAATTTAATAAGTGGACCTTTAAGACCGTCTTCTTTCATTTGGAAGTAACCAAGTCCGCTAGCTCCAAATTTTCTTACATAGTCTTCAAAACTTTTCATCTCTCTTTTTGAAAAAACTAAATCAGCACCTGGAACTCTTAACGCTTTTATGCGGTTTTTATGCGGTTGTGCTGCTATTTTAGAGAAAATCTCATTGTCGCATCTCTCAAAAATATCAATAACATCTACCATTTTTAAGTCATATCTTAGGTCTGGCTTATCAGAACCGTACCATTCCATAGCATCACGGTATTTAATACGGTTAAAAGGAGCTTTAACCTCTATATCACATGCACTGAAGATACCTTCAAGTAAATCTTCGGCTACTTTTATTACATCTTCTTGGTCGCAGAAACTCATCTCAACATCTATTTGGGTAAATTCAGGTTGACGGTCAGCACGTAAGTCCTCGTCACGGAAACATTTTGCGATTTGGAAGTATCTGTCAAATCCACCAACCATTAAAAGTTGTTTGAAAAGTTGTGGTGATTGTGGAAGTGCATAAAATTCGCCGTTATGAACACGAGACGGAACAAGATAATCTCTGGCCCCCTCAGGAGTAGACTTAGTAAGTATTGGTGTTTCAACCTCTAAAAAACCGTTTGCATCTAGAACATTTCTAGCAGCAATAGCAGCTTTTGAGCGGAGACGAAATGTTTCATACATTGCCGGTTCACGAAGCTCAAGGTATCTGTATTTCAATCTTACATCTTCACCTACATTTGAGTCTCCAAGTGTAAAAGGCATTGGTTTGGCTTTATTTTCAATAATTAATTCAGTAACCACTATTTCAATAGCACCAGTTTTAAGTCTTGGATTAACTAATCCCTCTCCACGGTGACGAACTTTACCTTTAGCAATTAAAACGTATTCATCACGAACCTTATCAGCAATTTCATGCGCTGATTTGCTATCCTCTGGATCACACGTAAGCTGAATAAGTCCAGTTTTATCTCTTAGGTCAATAAAAATAATACCACCATGGTCACGATAGCTATTTGCCCAACCTGTCAGTGTAACTTCTTCGCCAACATTTGTTTCATCTAATTCTGTACAATAATGAGTTCTCATATAAATAGAGTCCTATAAAAAATTTTCGCGATTATACCTAAACTTGGCTTATCTTAGGATAAGTTGTTTAGTAGAAAAATATGTCAATTTGCAATACTTTTTATAATTTAAATATAAAAGTGTATAATTTGTAAAAATTATTTTGAAAAGAGCTATTTTGAAGAGTATAAAATTTGATAAAATTGGTATTATTTTAAGACCAAATAGCCCAGAACTAAAGACAAGTTTTGAAAAAACTAAAAATACTTTAAACAAATATAATATAAAAGTTAATTTGGAAAAGAAAAGTGCGAAGATGATTGCACTAGACGGGATTGAATTTGATGATTTATGTAAGGACAGTGATTTTCTTATAACAATAGGAGGGGATGGTACTTTAATATCAACTGCTAGAAAATCACTACCGTTTGACATCCCTATACTTGGTATACATGCGGGAAGATTAGGTTTTTTATCCGATGTAAATATAGAGGCTTTTGACGATTTTTTTATACAGATGCTAGAAGGTAAGTATAGAATAGATGAGAGAGCTGTACTTGAAGCTACTCTTAATAAAGGGAAAAAAGAGGAAAAAAGATATGCATTTAATGATGTAGTACTTACGCGATCTTCGGTTCCTCAAATGATACATATTGAAACATTAGTAGATTCAAAACCTTTTAATACATACTATGGTGACGGTGTTATTGTATCAACTCCTACTGGCTCAACTGCATATAACCTATCTGCAGGTGGACCTGTTATGTTTCCACTTACAAATGTATTTGCTCTAACACCTATATGTCCACACTCTTTAACTCAAAGACCTGTTGTTTTACCTGGAAAATATCCTATAGAGATGAAAACTTCTAGTGAAAAAGCATTGGTTATTTTTGATGGACAAGATACAGTTGAACTTGGACTTGGTGAAAGTATAGATATAAAACTCGCTTCGAAGATGGTAAAGTTAATACATAAAGAGGATTTCAACTACTTTGATATATTAAAAAAGAAGTTAAGTTGGGGAGATTAGGTTTAAAAAATGATAGAAAGATTTTTTTTAAAAGATTATTTGAGTTTTAAAGAGGTAGAGTTAAATCTATCAAGTGGATTAGTTGTATTTACAGGACCTAGTGGTAGCGGTAAATCAATACTTATAAATTCAATATTGTCTTCACTCGGTAATTCAAGTTGCGAAGCAAGTATATGTGAATCTTCTACATCTTGGGATTTTGATGGTGATGAATATGGGCTTGAGTGTGATGATATTAATATATTTAAGCACATGAAAAAAGAAAAATCGAGATATTTTATAAATAATCAAAGCGTATCAAAAAAAGCTATACAAAATATATCTGCAAAACATTTAAGGCATCTTAGCTTAAAAGATTATTCAGATTTTGAAAATGATAATTTAATAAATATATTAGACTCAAGACTGGAAAAGCACACGGTAATACTCAGTAAGTTAAAAAGTGAATATAAAAAAACTTTTTTAGAACACAAAAAACTAAGTTCTGAATTAAAAACAATTATAGACGAAGAAAGCAGGGTAACAGAATTAAAAGAGTTTACAAAATTTGAGATAGATAAAATTGAGAGTATTAATCCAAAAACTGATGAAGATTTAGAACTATTGGAAATAAAAAAAGAACTTTCAAAAAAAGAGAAAGTTTTAGAAGCTCTGGCTAATGCCAATGAAATATTTAATGCTGAACATAATGTTTTTAGTGCTTTAGAAGCTTTAGACGCTGATAGTTCGTTCTTTAGTGATACTATGAACGAGCTTAGAGCAATTCTAGACGGTGCAGAAGAGAAATTTTCAGCTTTAGATGAAGTTGATGTTGAAGAGGTTTTAAATAGACTTGAGGAATTAAGTGATATTAAACGTAGGTACGGAAGTATCGAAGACGCTATTGAGTATAAAGAAACAAAGAAAAAAGAGCTTGAAAAGTATGAAAATATAAGCTATGAAAAAAATGAAATTCAAACTAAAGTAAATGAGCTTGAACAAAAAGTCGATGTCCTCTCAAAAGAGCTTAGCGACATAAGAATTGCTGGACTGAAAGAGTTTGAACAAATCTTAAACGGCTATATAAAAGATCTTTATTTAAGAGAAATCAAAATTATCATTCAAGATAGTGAAAAAAATGAAAATGGCAAAGATGAGATGATAATATCTCTAAACGGTACAAGTCTGGATAAAATCAGTACAGGTGAATTTAACAGGTTAAGACTTGCAATACTTGCTTTAAAAACAGAAAACATGAATAAAAACGGCGGTGTGTTGATGCTAGATGAGATAGATGCCAATTTAAGCGGTGAAGAATCTATGAGCGTTGCCAAAGTCCTTAAAAAACTATCGAAATATTTTCAAATTTTTGTTATATCTCATCAGCCTCAACTCACATCTATGGGTGATCAGCACTTTTTAGTATATAAGGAAAATGGTGTGTCAAAGGTCTCTCAGCTCAATTTAGAAAACAGAATAGATGAGATAGCAAGAATAATAAGTGGAGATAAAATAAGTGATGAAGCTAAAAAATTTGCCAAAGAACTATTAGAAGGTTAG
>JAPHSI010000253.1 GCA_026193155.1 Sulfurimonadaceae bacterium
AAAATTTTCACTCTCAAATATAAAAAGTGTTAAATGTTCAAATTTTGTAAAAACATGTGCACTAACGACGGGAAGCGGTGGCTCAATGATTAAGCATATTGACGCTGATTGCTTCTTGACTGGGGATATTAAGTATCATGATGCGATGGAAGCTAAAAGCATAAACTTGTCACTTATCGACATTGGTCATTTTGAATCTGAATGTTTTTTTAGCGATATTTTATACAAACATTTGAAAGTTTTAGGTTTAGACGCTATAATTTCATCATCAAAGAACCCTTTTACATATATTTAATCGAAGGAGATTAATGAATCCGCACCTAAAACAACTAATAGACCTATCAATAGTTGATAAAGAGATAGATGCATTTGAACCGCAAATTGAAGAAGCTAACGCAAGTTATGAGGCGGCTCTTGCAAAAAAAGAGAGTATAGATAAAGATATTGCAAATTTAAGTAACGAAATTAAAGAAGAAGAACTTAAAAAGTCTAAGAACGAACTTCACTTATCTGAACTATCTCAAAAACTTGAAGAGAATTCTAAAAAATCTAAAGATGTTAAAACTGAACGTGAAATGAAATCACTTCAACTTGAAGAAGAGATAGCAAAAGAGCAAGTTACTTTTGCAAACGAAGAGATTGAACGTTTAGAAAAAATCATAGATAATAAAAATGAGCAAATCGAAGCTGCACGTGAGTCTTTAGCTGAGATAGCATCTAATTTAGAATCTGTAAAAGCTGACGTAGACGAAAAATTAAAAGTTATTAACGAAGATAGACAAAAAGTATTTGTTGAAAAAGAGAAACTTTTAAGTACAGTAAATCAAAAAGGTTTAGCATTTTATCAAAAGATTCGTCGTTGGGCTAAAAATACAACAGTAGTAAAAGTTGAAGATACTGCTTGTATGGGTTGTAACATGTTAATTAGTGATAAAGTTTATGCTGATGTAATCAAAGGTGAAGATATCACTAACTGTCCACATTGTGGTCGTATTCTATATGTGGAAACTACAGAGCAATAAGGCGTTGCCTTTTAGTATCTTTTACTTTATCCTAAGTGTTGTGCTATATCTTGTAGCACTTCCGCTTTTGATATTGTTATCCCTCAAACCAAAGTACAAACAATCGATTCCGGCAAGATTTTTTCTTTTTAAAAATAAAAGATTTTTAAGTGAAGACGGCATCTGGTTTCATGTATGCTCACTTGGTGAAGCAAGAGCGTTAAAACCTATTTTACAACACTTAAGCGGTGAAGATATAAAAATAACTACTATTACTCATACAGGACAGGCTGAAGCTAAAAAGTATGACGCAGATGTGCGTTACCTTCCTTTTGAGATGTTTTTACCATTTTGGATAAAAAAACAGCGTGTACTTGTAGTTTTAGAAGCTGAGTTTTGGTATTTGCTTTTTGTACTAGCTGCTTCTATGGGAAGTCGTGTTATTTTACTAAATGCCCGTATATCTGAGAGAAGTGCAAAAAGATATTTACAGTTTTCATGGTTTTATGAAAAAATGCTCTCTCGTGTTGAGGTTATATATGCTCAAAGTGAAGCTGACAAAAATCGTTTTTTAGCTTTGGGTGCTAGAAATATTGAGGTTATTGGAAACATAAAACTAGCAGGTGAGATTAAAAAAACAAAAGATTATGATAAACCTCATGAGGAAGTTATCGTAGCTGGTAGTACACACTTAGGTGAAGAAAAGTCTGTGTTAGATGCATATGTCAGTTACAAAAAGACAAACAGCGCAAAACTTATAGTAGTGCCAAGGCATCCGGAGCGTTTTGAGAGTGTATATATTCTAATGCAAGCTTATGCAAAAGAACATAATTTGAGTTTATCTCGCTTTAGCGAAGAGAAAAACTTCTTTGCAGATATGATACTTGTAGATGCGATGGGTGAGTTAAACAATATTTATAATATAAGCGATATAGCTATACTCGGTGGTGCATTTAAGGATGATGTAGGTGGACATAATCCATTAGAGCCTGCATTTTTTGGATGCAAGATAATTACAGGGAAACACTTTTTTCACCAAAAAGAGCTGTTTAAGTATGTACATCACGTACAGTATGCAGAAGCAGATGAGATAGAAAAAGCTTTAGAAAGTGCGAAAGAACTACCGCCTTCAATGGTAGATGAGACGATAGATTTAGACAGGGTAATTGAAAGAATCAAAAATTAGGAAAAAAAATGGCAAAAGAGAAAGCGTATAAATTGCTTGCAGCCCAAGAGGGTGTATCAAATAATATTGCAAAGTCTATGATAGACCGTGGACTTGTATATGTTGGAAATAAAAAAGTTATGATAGCCCGCGGTGAGATAGATGCAAAAACTATTTTCCGTGTAACAAAAGTTGAAAAACCAAATATCATCTTTGAAAATGATGATATATTAGTAGTAGATAAACCGCCGTATATAAACTCAGATGAGATTGAGCGTCAGTTTAAAGATGTTCAGCTTTTACACAGACTTGACCGTGAAACAAGCGGTGTTTTAATGCTTGTAAAAAATGAAGAGTTTCGTCAAAAAGCAATTAAAGAGTTTAAAAAAGATAATGTATATAAAGAATATATCGCATGGGTTGAGGGGATTATGAGTGAGCCTATAGAGGTTGATAAACCTATATATACGACTAAGAAAAACAACCGTGCGCAGTCTAATGTATCTAGTAAAGGTAAACCTGCGAAAAGCGAGTTTTTTCCAGATCTTGTAAGTAGTAAAAAAACTAAAATCAAGTGTATAATTCATCATGGTCGTACACACCAGATACGTACACATCTTCGTTATGTAGACCATCCTATAGTTGGAGATGAACAATACGGAGGAAGACGTGCAAAGCGTGTAATGCTTCACGCTTATAAAGTAAGACTCTTAGGTATGGAGTTTACTGCACCTGAACCAAAGGCATTTGTGCACTTTGAGTAAAAAAAAAGATAGTCTCTACATCGGCATCGACTTAGCTTGGGGTGAGAAAAACCCAAGCGGATTTAGCATCTGCAAACCCTCCAAAAACAAACTAAAAATATTAGATGTCAAACTTATCCACACCATAGATGAAATCATAAACGAGATTTTAAAGTACAAAGATTTTAAAGTTTTTATTGGTGTAGATGCACCACTTGTTGTTCCAAATGAAAGTGGAAACAGAGAGGTTGAGAAAAAGTTTAACAAAGACTTCGCAAAGTACAAAATCTCTATGCTTCCAGCAAATAAAAAACTACTTGCTAAATACTCACCGACCATAAGAAGTATAGTTTTATTTGAGAGATTAAGTGCACTTGGATTTAAGCGCGATTACAATAATGACAAAGTGATTTTTGAGGTATATACACACTCAACAATAGCTATGCTTTGGAATAATCATGAGATACTTCCCTATAAAAGAAAAAAAGGTCGCAATACCGAGTTTATAAAAACTCAACTTGAACTCTATAAAAAACATCTTTTAAAAGCCTTTGCATCTCACTCTGTTTTAAAAGAAGATTTGCAAAATCTTAGGGGTAAAAAACTAAAAGACTATGAGGATATGTTGGATTCACTTACATCAGCTTACAGCATCTACTACTGTAAAGATAACGATGCGAAGTTTTACCAAGTAGATGAAGAGGACACTTTTGTAACGCCTATAAGTAAGTGGAAAGTCTATGTATTAAGATGTTCAGACGATACACTCTACACAGGTGTAGCTACAGACTTAGAGAGACGTCTGGATGAGCATAATAACTCTGTCAAAGGTGCGAAATACACTAAAGTCAGACGTCCAGTTGAACTGGTTTATTATGAAAATTGTGCAGACAGGGTAGATGCAAGTAAGCGTGAATATGCTATTAAGAAACTTACTAGAACAGAGAAGTTGGAGTTGATAAATGATTTTTAATAAAATATCCTTCTTCCCTTACTCTTTTTTGAATATCAGCTATATCATAACTAACTTCTTTACTCTCTTTAGCATTAAACCTAACTTCAGCATTATTAGCAAGGGTTTGAATAT
>JAPHSI010000234.1 GCA_026193155.1 Sulfurimonadaceae bacterium
GAACCGTGAGTGTAAAATGTCTCCACGAAAGCTTTGAAAAAATCAAATACATCCTCTTTATGTAAAAATATATCTACATCTTGTGCTACATCTGTATTTTTACCGCCCATATAAACATTAAAACCAAATACTCCATCTTTTTTTGCCAAAGCAAAGTAGATATCGTTTGCAAAAAATGAGTTTACATTTACAGAATTTCCTGAAATTCCTATAGATACACGGCGAGGTAGCATACCGACATAGCGTGGATTTTCTAATATAAAGTCTTGCATCTGCTCGATTATAGGATAACACTCAATCTTACTCTCAGCGATAACACCGTCATATGCATCTGTGACTATATTTCTTATGTTGTCTCCAAAGCTTTGCCAGGTTGTGAGATTTAAAGAGTTGATGCGTTTATGTATCTCTAAAACATCATCTACGTATATATCGTGTAGTTGAATTCCCCCGCGTGCAGTCATAACTATAGTTAAGTCATACTCTTTTACTATCTCTGCAATAGCTTGAAACTCTTTTGTTCCGATGCGTCCACCGGCTAAACGGATGCGTATTGTAAACTCATCTTCTAAAAAATCGGTTGTAAAAATACCAAAATCTTGAAGATAAAATCTATCACCCTCACCAAGGTTTTCAAAATCTAAATTTTCAAAATCTTTGTAATAGTCTATAGGTCTTAGTCTTGCTTTGTATTTTTCTCGTTTATTTAGTTTCTCATCTACCACAACATATCCTTTTAAAAGATGTTTATTATAACAAGTGAAAAAAACTTTTGAATTGATTTAAGTCATTATATTTATTGGCTTTTAGCAAATTAAAATCTATATGATATAATTTGTGCCAATATAAAAATAATGTATTTAATAAGTTAAAAGGTAATATACTTGGATTCTATTATATTTGTTTGTTTGGGAAATATTTGCCGATCACCCTTAGCTGAGGGTATAGCGAAAAAATATATTAAAGATAAGTCATTAGATATTAAAGTTGATTCTGCCGGAACAGGCGATTGGCATGTTGGTGAAAACCCATGTCTAAACTCCATAAAAGTTGCAAAGAAAAATGGTATAGATATATCAAAGTTAGTGTCAAGACAGGTAAAAAAAGAGGATTTTAAAACCTATGATTTAGTTGTAGCACTTGATGACAATAATCTTAGTGATTTAAATAATTTAGGTGCAAAAAATCTTGTAAAACTAGGTGATTTTGGATTTAACGGGGATGATGTTCCTGACCCTTATTTTTACAATGGTTTTGAAGGCTTTGATAAAGTTTATGATATGATACAAAAATGTGTAATAAACTTGATTGATGAATATACTAAGTAGTCTAAAAGGAAGATAATTATGGCAAATATTGCAAATGATGTAACTGAACTTATAGGGAATACACCTCTTGTTAGATTAAATAAAGCATCTCAAATAACAGGTGCTACTATTCTTGGAAAATGTGAATTTATGAATCCAACAAGTTCTGTAAAAGACAGGCTTGGGTTTAATATGATCAGACGTGCACAAGAGAGGGGTCTTATAAATGAAAAATCTACAATTATTGAGCCGACAAGTGGAAATACCGGTATAGCATTAGCTGCAAATTGTGCTGCACAAAATTTAAAACTTGTTCTGACTATGCCTGAATCTATGAGTATAGAAAGACGTAACCTGCTTAAAGCACTTGGGGCTGAAGTAGTTTTAACACCTGCAGAAAAAGGTATGAACGGTGCGATTGAAAAAGCAAAAGAGCTTGAAGCCCTGACAAATAACTCTATAATCCTTCAGCAGTTTGAAAGCGATGCAAATGCAGAGATTCATGAACTCACAACTGCAAGGGAAATATTACGTGATACAGATGCACAAGTAGATGCATTTGTAGCAGCAGTTGGGACTGGTGGTACACTTACCGGTACTGCAAACGTATTAAAAAAAGAGATTCAAAATATTGCTGTATTTGCAGTAGAGCCAAAAGATTCTCCTGTCCTATCAGGTGGAAAGAGCGGTCCACATAAAATTCAAGGAATCGGTGCTGGTTTTATTCCAAAAGTATTAGATACATCAGTATACGGCGAAGTAATTCAAGTTAGCAATGAAGATGCTATAGAAACAGCAAAGATGTTGGCACGTGAAGAAGGTCTTCTTGTTGGCATCTCTGCAGGAGCTAACGTGTGGGCTACGATACAGGTGGCTTCAAGGGATGAGTTTAGAGGTAAGATTTTAGTAACCGTTCTTTGCGATACTGGTGAGAGATACTTAAGTACAGCACTTTTTAATGAAGAATGAATTTTTAGAGACAATAAAAATTGATGCAGGAGAGGTTTGGCATCTTAAATATCACCAACAAAGATATGAAAGTGTCTTAAAACATTTCGGTGTGTATGCTCATAAAAATCTTGAAGATTTTATAGATGCACCAAATAGCGGTTTATACAGATGCAGGCTTGTCTACACTCCACAAGATATAGAATACATAAATATTGAGTATATAGAATATGAAAAGAAAGATATAAAAACTCTAAAACTTGTATATGATGATAGAGTAGATTACTCATTAAAATCTACAGACAGGTTAGCCTTAAATAAACTCTATGACGAGCGGGCAGAAGCAGATGATATTCTTATTGTCAAAGATGGGTATGTAACAGATACCTCTATAGCAAATATTGCTTTTTTTGATGGAACTTGGAAGACACCATCCACTCCACTTTTAAAAGGTACTACAAGACAGAGATTATTGGACACGGGTAAAATCCAAGAAGAAGATATAAAAGTTCAAGACATAGAGAATTTTTCTAAAGTAGCACTATTAAATGCTATGATAGATTTTGATATAATTGCAGATGAAAATATAAAGGATGTTTTTTGTTAGAAGATTTGATTGAAGATGAAGGTTTTGCAAAAGTTATGAAAAATAATATTGCACAACTTATCATTTATCTATTTGAAAAAGATAAAAATTTTGGAATACTGTGTAATATTTCAGATGTAGATTTTTCTCCTGAGTTGCCTGAAGATATTTTATCCCAATTTCATAGCATGACTTTGTTTTTCTTGGCAGGATATACGTTTGAAACTGCTAGAATTGAAGATGAAAACTTGGTATTTGAAGCTGGATTTGGAACAGACAATTTTGGTTCAGTAGTAAATGTCCCACTACTTAGTATTGTACAAATTATAATTGATGAACAGCCTATATTTATAAATCTTTCAAAATATAAAAAGAAAGAACAAGCAAATAATTCAGAGAAAGTGGATGAAGAGGGTGTAGAGAACTCAATGAATATGTTTTTATCAAATCCTGAGAACTCTAAGTTCCTAAAATAGGAACTATATTTTATTTAAAGAAAGTAAGTAGCTAACTACATTATCCACGAAAGCATCGTGTTTTCTTTCTTTAGAGTATGCGATGTAAAACTTACGTTCCATCTTAAAGTTTTTAAGTCTTGCACAATATAGTCTTTCATTATCAACATCGTCTTTAATAACATGTCTACTCATAATAGATACTAATGGACGCTCCGCATCTTTGTTAGAGTGTAATATTGCTTCTTTAATTGCCGTTGGAGACTCCATAACACTTACTACATTAAAGTTGTTACACTGAACACCTAACTCTTCAAAAACTTCGGCAGTCAATCTTCTTGTATGCGATTGTTCATCACGACAAATCCAGTCAAACTCCATTAAATCATCACCGCTTAATTGTTTTTTTATAGGTTGGTTTGAAAAAACTACAAGCTCGTCTTCTATCCACTCTCTATAGATAATATCATCTCTAAATACAGGAGATTCTATTAATGCTAAATCAATTTTTTTATCTTCAAGAGCATCTATAATATTAGATGACTTATCTACATTCATATGAACTTCGTTGTCTATTCTTTTTTTGATCTCACCTATATAATTTGGAAGTACATAGTTACCGATAGCGTTAGATGAACCTATTACAAAAGTAAACTCTTTATTAATAATACTAATAAGTTCTTTTTCACTGTTTTCTATAGCTTTTTCAAGTCTTTTTGCTATTCTATAAAGATCTTCCCCTTCTTTAGTTAGCAAAATACCATTCTTTTTTCTTTGAACAATCTTCGTATCAAGATAGTCTTCAATGAACTTTATTTGTTGTGTAACAGCAGGTTGAGAGATACCAAGCTTCGCTGAAGCTTTAGAAAAACTCTTCTCTTTTGTCACCATCAAAAATGTTTGCAATTTAGCAAAATCTTTTAACATAATAATTCCTATAAGTTTAAGTAATGATGAAATTATAACT
Organism: Sulfurimonadaceae bacterium; assembly: GCA_026193155.1. GTDB lineage: Bacteria > Campylobacterota > Campylobacteria > Campylobacterales > Sulfurimonadaceae > Sulfurimonas. Next base: position 4,264 of record JAPHSI010000234.1, read on the forward strand.
CATTATTATAATAAAAGCAATATTTTTATTATAATTTAGAAATTTTTTGATATAATAAATAAAATTGAATCAAATTTAGTGGGATGTATGGAAAAGATTTTTTCAAAATTGAACGAAGAGCAGGGTACTGCCGTAAAACAGACGGAGGGACCAGTATTGATTTTAGCCGGAGCAGGTAGTGGAAAAACAACTACTATAGTCTCTAGGCTTGCTTATCTTATTAAGGGTGTGGGAATACCCGCTTCAAATACTTTAACTCTTACATTTACAAATAAAGCTGCAAAAGAGATGCGTGAACGTGCTCTAAGTATGATGGAAGAGATTTCTTATCCACCACTTTTATGTACATTTCATAAGTTTGGGCTTTTGTTTTTAAAATTCAATATTCACTTAATGGGCAGAAAAAACAACTTTGTCGTAATCGATACAGATGATAAAAAAAGAATAATTAAAAAGATAAACTCAGAGATAGCTACTCCACTGATAGCAAGTGAAATATCAAGATATAAAAATTCGCTTATGACACCTGACGATGCATATAAACAAGCTGAACTTTACAACTACCAGCAGATTGCTAAGGTTTATGAAGAATATGAAGCTTACTTGGCAGAGAATAACCTTGTCGATTTTGATGATTTAATAGCTCTTACCTATAAACTTTTAGAGGATAATCCCGAGCTTGCTAAAAAAACAAGTGAAAAGTACCAGTACATTATGGTGGACGAGTATCAAGATACAAACGAACTACAACTAAAGCTTTTACAAAAACTGTGTTCAACTCACAATAATATATGTGTAGTAGGGGATGATGATCAGAGTATCTATGGTTGGCGTGGTGCACATATAAGAAATATTATGGAGTTTGATAAGGATTTTGAAAATACGGCTGTGTTTAAACTTCAAAACAATTACCGTTCACGTGAGCCGATTTTAAAAGTTGCAAATGCTTTGATAGAACATAACCGTTCACGTCTTGGAAAAGAGCTTAAACCGACTCGTGGTGGCGGAGAAGATGTAGTTGTTTTAAACTCACATGATGAGAGTGAAGAAGCTAGAAAAATAGCTTCAAATATAAGCAAACTTATGGACTCCGGTGTTAGTGCAAAAGATATTGCCGTGCTTTACCGTGTAAATGTACTCTCACGCTCAATAGAAGAAGGACTAAACCGTGCTAGGATTAATTATAAGCTAGTCGGTGGACAACGTTTTTATGATAGAGCAGAAGTCAAGGATTTAATCTCATATATTCGTGTTATTACAAATGTACATGATGATTTCTCCTTTAAAAGAATTATAAATAAACCTAAGCGTGGACTTGGAAAAGCAAGTGTAGATAAACTAGAACTAGCAGCTCATGCGGCTGAGAAGTCAATCTTTGATTTTATAAAAAGTTCTAGTTTGGCTGAGTTAGAAGCACTAGTAAGAAAGAAAAATGCAAAAACTTTAAAACAATTTATTAAAGATATAGCAAGTGTAGCTAAGGTTGCACAAGAATCTACATATGATTTTATTGATGTCCTCGAGGACACGTTTAATTTAAAAGATATTTATAAATCTCAACCAGACGAGCAAGACAGAATCCTAAATATGGACGAATTTTACGCTCTTTTTCGTGATTTTATAAAAAATAATCCAGAATCAGGTTTAGATGAGTTTTTAAACGAGCTAACACTTCAGAGTGAACAAGACCAGGTTGAGGGTGAGAGCATCTATATGATGAGTATACATGCATCTAAAGGTCTTGAGTTTGACCATATCTTCATAATAGGTATGGAAGAGGGCTTTTTACCACTTGTGGGTGATGGAAGTGACTTAGAGGAGGAGAGACGTCTTGGTTATGTTTCTTTTACACGTGCGAAAGAAAAACTGGTACTTTCTCATGTTGGAAGTCGTTTTTATAAAGGTCGTAGAAGTGACTTGGAAAAATCAAGGTTTTTTAATGAAGCGGGACTTTGTCAAGGAAGCTTGAAAGTACAGAAAAATACGTCTTTTAAAAAGGGTGATTTAGTCCGTCATAAAATCTTTGGTACTGGACGTATTCTTGGTGTATCTAAAGCAGGAAAAGAGTTCAAACTCAACATAAACTTTGCAGGTACGAAAAAAGATATACTTGCTTCATTTATAGAGCGATTATAAATGGTTGTGTATGAATAGATTGTTTGTTGCTTACAAACCATCAAATATCAGCTCGAACTTTTTCTTAACTAAGTTAAAAAGAAAATATAATCAAAAAAAAGCTGGTTTTTCTGGAACACTTGATCCTTTTGCAAAAGGTGTATTAGTTATAGGTATGGGAAGTCATACAAAACTGTTTCGTTTTTTAAACAAAACACCTAAAACATATAGGGCTACACTTTGGCTAGGAGCTAAAAGCGACTCTCTTGATACCGAGATGATAGAGCATATTGATGAGGTAGAAAGATTTAGTGAGAGTGAAGTCTTAGACGCACTAAAATCACTTGAAGGCGAACTAGAGTATGAACCGCCTATTTTCTCAGCTAAACGTATAAATGGTCAACGTGCGTATGATTTAGCGCGTGCAGGCGTAGAATTTGAATTGAATAAAATAAATTCTACTATATATGAGACTAAACTCATATCTTACTGCCATCCTTTTATTACCTTTGAAGCTACGGTTAGCGAGGGCACATATATAAGAAGTCTAGGATTGTTGCTCGCAAAGAGGCTTGAAGTGGAATATGGAAGTTTAAGTATGTTAGAGAGACTCAACGAAGGACAGTTCTTTTATGATGGAGAAAAAGCACTTGATATTAAAAAATCTTTGAATATTAAGCAAAATTTTTATGATGGAGATGAGCAAAATCTCAAATATGGAAGAGTTCTTGCTTTAGAAGATATAAGAAACAAAAAAGATGGGTATTATTGGATTGATAACGGTGATAATATCTCCATAATAAATATACAAAATAAAGAAGTAAAATATGAGCTCGGTAGGATATATGTATGTTAGTATTAGCACGTAAAGCAGAAGAATCAATACAATTAGGGGACGATATAATTATAAAAGTTATATCGATAGATAAGGGCGTGGTAAAACTTGGTATTGATGCACCCAAAGATGTAAGTATTATTAGAAGTGAGCTCTTAGAGGGTGTAAAAGACTCAAATGTAGCATCATCTAAAGAGGTTGATGATTCGATAGTTACTCAATTAAGTTCAATAATAAAAAAATAGTAGATGAAGATATATAAAGCGTATGCAAAAGTAAATACTTTTTTAAAGATAACCGGTTTACGTGGAGATTATCATGAAATAATTTCAAGGTTCATGCGGGTTGATACTCTTTATGATGAACTCTCTTTTGAGAAAAAAAATACTTCAAAATCTTCGGAAGAAGAATTTAAAATAATCGGAAACTTTTCTTGTACAACTAAGCAAAATACAATTTATAAAGCATATCAAGCATTACAAGAATATACTAAAAATGAATCCTTGGTAAAACTAATGCAAACATATGCAGTTAAGGTAGATAAAAATATACCTGCCTTTGCAGGTCTTGGAGGCGGAAGTAGTGATGCTGCAACATATCTAAAGATGTGTAACGAGGTACTGCATCTAAATCTAAGTATAAAAGAACTTGCAGAGATAGGTTTAAAAGTGGGAGCTGATGTCCCGTTTTTTATTTACGGATATGATAGTGCAAATGTAAGCGGAATAGGTGAAGTTGTAGAGCAGTTTGACGAGCCGCTTTTAAAGTTTGACGTATATACTCCAAATGTTGAAATATCTACACCAAAAGTATATAAGTCTTACAGGGCTAACTTTTTTAACCCTGTCAACTCAACAGAACTTCATATGTTAAAAAAGACAAAGTCTTTAGATATTTTAGATAAATATACTCCTGTGGAGGCGAACGATTTATTTAAACCCGCCCTTAAGGAATATCCTGAATTAAAACAATATCAAAAAGATGGATACTACTTTAGTGGAAGTGGAAGCAGCTTCTTTAAAGTTATATAACCTCTGCTATAATTCTATTTAAATAGCATTTATAAGAATAAAGAGAGATTAAAAAATTTATGGGTGAACCATACGCAAAAAATAAAAAAGCATATCATGATTATTTTATAGAAGAGAAGTTTGAAGCGGGCATCGTTTTGACAGGTAGTGAGGTAAAAGGGATTCGAGCTCGCCGTATAAATATGAAAGACAGTTTTATACGCATGGATGACGGTGAAGCAGTTTTATATAACATGCATATAGGTAGACTTGAGACTACACACCATTTTTATGGGCATGAAGAGCGAGGAAGTCGTAAACTTCTTTTACATAAAAAAGAGTTGGTTAAACTAGAACGTGCAGTTGAACGTGACGGTTATACTATAGTTCCTTTGCAACTTTATTTTAATGCGAGAAACCTTGTAAAGGTTCAAATAGCAATAGCAAAAGGTAAACAGCTACACGATAAAAGAGCTGATTTAAAAGAAAAAGACCAAAAAAGAGATATACAAAGAGCAATGAAGGATTATTAATGAGGGGATTATTTTTAGTACTTTTTTTATTAACTAATATATATGGATTTAGTTTTGAGATATCAAATCCTGAAATAAAAAATGGGCAAACGGCACTTATAAAATTTTCACAAGAAAAAGGTGTTGAGTACAAATATATAACCATAAAAGATAAAAAGAAGATAATATTTACAGATTATGTATTTGTGCCTGTTAGTTATTATGAAGAGCCAAAAAACTTAGAGATAACAGTTTTTTATACAAAAGATAATGAGAATAGAACAAAAAAAATATCATTAAAAGTTATAGACGGTAAGTATGAAAAAGAGGTGCTTAACGTAGATAGCTCAAAAGTAAAGTTATCAGAAGAAGATAAAAAAAGAGCTGCAAAAGAGTACGTTGAAGCTATGGATATATATAATTCAACGACAGAAAAAAGCTATTTGGATTCAAAGTTTTTAATGCCGATGGATTCTAAAATAACAAGTGATTTTGGTCGTGCAAGAGTTTTTAACGGTACTCTTAAAAGTTATCATAGCGGTACGGATTTTCGAGCTAAGGTCGGTACTCAAATACAGTGCGTAAATGATGGAAAGGTTGTTCTTGTAAAAGACAGATTTTACTCAGGCGGGTCTATTATAGTTGATCATGGACATGGTATATATACATGTTATTATCATATGAGTAAGTTTGATGTGAAAAAAGACGAAGTAGTAAAAAAAGGTCAAGTCCTTGGACTGTCCGGTGCAAGTGGAAGAGTTACCGGTCCACATTTACATTTTTCAGCTAGAGTTAGCGGTATACAAGTTGACCCTCTGCAGTTTATAGAGTTAATTAACAAGGAATTATAATGAGTGTTTTACAACTATTGATGTTAGGTGCTTCGGCATATTTTGCTTTAAAAATATATCAACATATCCAAACATTGGAAGACAATCCTAATATGCAAAATAACGAGTACGAACCATCTCAAGATGAAAAAGATGAAGAATACTCAAAAGCTATGAATACTTTTTCTCCGTATTCAGCCGAGGAATTAGTCCAAAAAGCCGATGAAGCTTATGAAAGTGAAGATGAGCAAAAAGCACTGGCATATTTAAGCGAGGCAAATTTAAAAGCACCGCATAATGCAGAGATACTTTTTAAACTGGGTTTTATCAGTTCTAAAGTAGGTGATAACTCTATGGCTATAAGATACTACAAAGAGTCACTAGAGTTAGATAAAGAAGATGAGTTTGTGCATAACTCTTTAGCAAGTGTATATCGTGCGGAAAAAGAGTTCGCATCTGCTAAAATGCATCTTAACGATTCTTTGTCTCTAAATGAAGAGAATCCTGTAACTTATTATAACTACGGTAACTTGATGCTGGATATGAAAAACGAAGATGTAGCTCTGGAGATGTATGCTAAGGCTGTTGAATTAGACCCGGATTTTAAAGAAGCTAAAGAAGAGTTAGAAAAACTTCAAAAAGATTAAATGATGAAACTTAAAGAGATATATGAAAAGCTAAATGAGCTCTCACCTTTTGAACTTCAAGAAAAGTGGGATAATTCAGGTATTCAAATCGGTTCCCCAAGCCAAGAGATAGAGAATATTGTTCTAAGTATAGATGTAGATGCTGAGCTTTTAGAGAGCCTAAAGCCAAATACACTTTTAATAACTCATCACCCACTAATCTTTGGTGGAATTACCCAGCTTGATTTTGAAAAATATCCATCAAACTTTTTAAAAACTATGATTGAAAAA
>JAPHSI010000125.1 GCA_026193155.1 Sulfurimonadaceae bacterium
AGATAATTTTTACAAACCCAGTAAAAAAATACATCAAATCCAATCTATTACAAAAGATATATTAGAATTTGAAGCCTTAAATAAAAAGGTTGATTTTAAATTTATAGCCGATACTTTGTATAAAAGGTTAAAAAGAAAATCGCTTATCCTTTTTGTAGGTGACTTTTTTGAAGTTCCTGATTTTAAGCTTTTGGCTAAAAAGCATGAAGTAGTATCACTGATAGTAAGAGATAAATTAGAGGAAAAACCACCGCAAATGGGCTTTGCATCTTTGGTGGATCCTGAGAGCGGTGCTACGTTAGAGGGTGACTTTAACCGCTCAAGTGTAGATGCATATGCTAAAAAAGTTCATGTGCATGATCATAAATTATATGAAACATTTAGAAAACATCAAATCCGTTTTACAAAAATATATACGGATGATAATCCAAGTGTAAAACTACGTCGTTTATTTGAGGGCAGATAAAACATGGATAAAATGCAAAATCAGAGTTACGATATTCCACTTCACGATATAAAGACTATAGTTGAAGTACAAGAGTATTCATTATACTATCTTTTAGGTATCTCAACCGTAGGTCTTATAGTATTGCTTGGGATTATTTATTTAATATATAAATATTTTAAAAACAAAAACAGATATAACGAGAGAAAAGAGCATTTCAAAATTATAAATAGTTTGGATTTGAGTGATACTAAAAAAGCTGCATATGCTATTAGCTTATATGGGGCTACATTTAAAGATGACGGTGATAGACAAAAAGGGATGTATGAAAATCTCACTTCTCGCTTGGAATCTTACAAGTATAAAAAACAGGTAGATCTTTTTGATAAAGAGACGTTGAGTTATATTGAATTATATAAGGGTATGATTGATGTTTGATGGCATCTATTTTGAGTTTCCAAAACTTATATTTGTCATATTTTTCTTTATAGCATGTGCAAATCTATGTAAGATGAAACTGCCGTCTTTATATTTCCCGCACACTGCATCGTTTATGCAAAATACGGCAAGTAAGTCTAAGTTATTGTTTTTTTTAAAGTGGCTGGCAATTACAATGATGATTTTAGCACTTATGAGCCCTGTTAAAGATGAGCCTTATGAACTTGAACCTAAAGACGGTTATGAGATGACATTGGTCTTAGACGCATCCCAGTCTATGCAAGCTCGAGGTTTTGATATTACATCCCCTACATCTACACGTTTTGATGTGGTAAAAAATATAGTAAGTGATTTTATAGATAAAAGAAAAAATGACAATATCGGTCTTGTGGTATTTGGTGCTTACTCATTCATAGCATCTCCGCTTACTTATGATGAAAATATTTTAAAAGGCATTGTAAAAGAACTCTACATTGGTATGGCAGGAAAATATACGGCATTATATGAATCACTCGCACAGGGTGTAAACCTTTTAAAAATGAGTGACTCAAAAACAAAGGTTATCATACTTTTAACAGACGGGTTTAATACACCTGATAACCGTTTCCCACTTGATGTTGCACTCGATATGGTAAAAAAAGAGAAAATTAAAGTTTATCCTATAGGAATAGGTGGACCAAACGAGTACAACAAACAAGTACTAGTGAAAATTGCAAAAGAGAGTGGAGGAGTAGCTTTTGGTGCTGCAAATGCAGGAGAGCTTGAAGAGGTTTACAAACGTATAGACGAGCTGGAGAAATCAGAGATAAAAAATGAGACTTACTCTTATCTTGAATACTACTATATCTACCCACTTTTTATAGGATTTTTATCTTTGATGTTTTATGTATATTTGAGAAATAAAATAGGAGCAAATGAATGAGTTTCTTACATCCTGAACTTTTGTATTACTTATTGCCTCCGATGTTTATATTATTTGGACTATTACTTACCCAAAAAGAATCTCAGGCACATTTTTTTAGTGCTGAAGTGATAGATAAGTTAAGAGTCTCCGCAAATACTCTTACTCTAAAAGCTAGAAATGCACTTTTTTTACTTATAGGTATTTTGATTGTATTAGCTTTAGCTCAACCTGTTATAAAAGAGGGCAGTGTAGAGGTTAAAGCAAAAAGTGCGGATATTATGATTGCCCTTGATATAAGTGATTCGATGCTGGCAAATGATGTATATCCAAGTAGACTTGAATCAGCTAAGAAAAAGGCATTAACACTCTTAGCAGATGCGCCAAATGAACGTCTTGGTGTAATAGCTTTTGCAAAAAACTCCTATCTTGTATCACCGCTTAGTTTTGACTCTTCTGCCGTAGCCTTTTTACTCTCAAAACTAGATACTGCATCTATCACACAAAAGGGGACTGACTTTTTATCAATGCTTGAAGTAACCGCAAGCGCAAAGAGCAAAAGTGAGAAGAAGTATCTGCTTATTTTAAGTGACGGCGGAGATAAAAAAGATTTTTCTAAAGAGATAGCTTATGCAAAAGAGAAAAATATAGTTGTGTTTATTCTCGGTATGGGTACCAAAAAAGGCGCACCTATAAAGCAAAAAGACGGAACTTTTATAAAATTTAACGGAGAAATTATCATCTCAAAACTAAATGAAGATATTGCATCTTTAGCTACTAAAACGGGAGGGGTTTATATTCAAAATACAACTTCCTCAAAAGATATAAAGACCATGTTTGCGGAGATGCAAAATGTCAGTGACAAAAAAGAGCTAAAAAGCCAAAAAATAAACAAATATATACCTCTTTTTTACTACCCGCTTGGTCTGGC
>JAPHSI010000185.1 GCA_026193155.1 Sulfurimonadaceae bacterium
CCGTTTAGGTGTGCTATCATTTTTACAACATATTTATATTTTTGAACATTATCAGCTGCACCGATGATGTCGCTAAAAACTATACCGATTTCACCTTGACCTTGAGCAACTTCGTGGTGACCAAGAACAACTTCAAGTCCTACTTGCTCTAGTACTTGCATCATCTCTGCACGCATATCTACCATAGAATCAGTTGGAGCAACAGGGAAGTAACCACCTTTAGTTCCAGGACGGTGAGCAGTATTATACATATCTTCGTAGTGAGTATCTGAATTCCACTCACCTTCTTCAGTATCTACTTTGTAACCAGATTCATTGATATTATCAACAAATTTTACATCGTCAAAGATGAAGAATTCATTTTCAGGTCCAAAGTAAGCTGCATCTGCAATACCTAATTCATCAGCATGAGCTAAAGTTTTTTTAGCGATTGAACGTGGACATTTTTCATAAGCTTGACCTTTATAAATGTCATATACATCACAAAATACAATGATAGTTACATCAGCAGTAAAAGGATCTAAAAAAGCAGTCGGAACATCAGGTTTTAGTAACATATCTGACTTGTTAATCGGTTGCCATGCATCTACAGAAGAACCATCAAACGGAAGCCCCGCTTCTAATTGCTCAGCTGATACAGCACTCATTCTGTAAGTTAGGTGATGCCATGCACCTTTAATATCCGTGAATCTAAAATCAACGAATTGTACGTCATTATCTTCACAATATGTAAAGAACTCATCTATACTATTAACAAATTTTCCCATTCGTATTCTCCCAAAATAAAATTCTTGTAAGTATATCCGAATTTAAATTTAATAAAGATTATAGTCATTATTAAAAGATTATCTAAGATTGAGATATAATTTAAAGACATTAAATTTGGAGGAATCTATGGTTTATGATTTCTGGAAAGATTATGAAGAATTACTTTCTTACGAACAAGCTTCTCTTTTGGATTATAGATTAGATAGTATTTCTATTAAACTAAATGAATTTTTTCAAAGACTTATAATTACGCATATAAAGAAAAGAGAAATTAAATTTTATCTTGCCGGGTCTTGTATAAAGGCAGATAGATTTAGAGACTTGGATATGTTTTTTCCATCTAATGAAGATAGAGAACTACTAAATTCTGCTATGAACCAAGACTTTTTTGAATATGAGAATAACTCATATACCTATAAATACAAAAATGATATTTATCAGCTTGTATATAGGGAACGCTTTGAAGGGGCTTCTCTAAAAGAACTTGTAGACGGATTTGATTTTGACTCCACAAAGATCGCTTTTGAATGTATTTATGATACGAAAAAAAGACTTTTTAGCATCACAAAGTGTGACATGAGAATAGAGTTTATAAATTATATAAATACTAGAATAAACCATTTAACCAGGGTAAGTATAAATCCATTTGTATCACTACAACGAGCAATCTATTTCTTAAAACGCGGAGATGATGTCCCTTATGAAGTCTTTTTGCAGGTATGTTCAAAAATTGCAGATTTAAAAGTAGAAGAGGATAAAGATAAAACTAAACATTTTCAAAATCTACAGGGTAATCCAAATAAACTCAGCAATATAAAAGATGCTATTTCACATTACATTGATGAACAAAAAGATAGCCACAAATAATAGAGGTTTGGAAGATATACTTATTGCATCAATTTTAGTTATATTTTTCCGATTCAACTCTATTTCTTCCATTTTCTTTTGCACGATATAAAGCATCGTCGGCTCGTTTTACCATTGTTTTTTCATCATCGCCTGCATGGTATGAGCTTACTCCAAAACTGGCCGTTTTATGTCCTGCATATGAAAACTTAAATAAAGAGACTAGGTCTCTTAATTTTTCAGATAGTTCAATTGCACTCTCAAGGCTACTCTGCGATGATAAAATCAAAAACTCTTCACCTCCCCATCTACCAACGACATCTGTTTCTCGAATATTGTTTTTTATAATTGTTGCAAACTCTTTTAAAATATCATCGCCTGCTTGATGCCCCCATGTATCATTTACACTTTTGAAGTAGTCAATGTCCATCATAATAACAGAAAAAGTACTGTTATATCTTCGAGCAGAAGCAAGTTTCATGGAAAAAATCTCATCTAACTTCAGGCGATTGTAAAGCTGTGTAAGTCTGTCTGTGACAGATAGTTCCTCAATGTGTTTTTTATCTGTAATATCATGGCGTATTGATGTGTAACCAACAGTTTCGCCTTGTTCATTTTTAATGGGAGATATAGTAACATCAACCCAGTAAGCCGAACCGTCTTTACGCATATTTTTAATTTCACCTTCCCATACATTACCGGCTCGTATAATTTTCCAAAGTTCTTTATATATGGTACTTGGCATATCTTTGTGTCTAAGAATATTATGATTTTTTCCAAGAAGCTCATCTTTGCTATACCCTGAAATATCACAGAATGCTTGTGAAACTTTAGTTATCTTGCCATGTAAATCGGTTGTTGAGGATATGACATTTTTATCTATAATTTGCAAGTAATATGCTAATTTTAATTGAGACTGTTTACGCTCAGAAATATCACTATGAGAACCAACCATTCTTAATGGAGTGCCATCAAATGTACGGCTTACTATTATACCTCTATCGAGTACCCATTTGTAAGAGCCATCTTTACATTTGATTCTATGTTCATTTTTGTAAGTATCTTTTTTACCTTCAAGATGTGCTGTTATATCTGCTTCCATATGTTTTAAATCTTCCGGATGTATCATATTTTTCCACTCATCTATATCTGAGCCTATTTCATCTTCTGCAAATCCAAGCATCTCTTTCCATCGTTTTGAAAAAAAGACCTCATTTGTTACAAGATTCCAGTCCCATAGTCCATCTCCGGCACCTTCGAGAGCATATCTAAGTCTTTCTTCTGAGTTTTGTAACTTTTGAGTGGCTTTTTTTGCAATTTCCATGGCACTTTCTTCTGTTTTAATCAATGAATTTAGCAAGGAATATAGTAAGAAAGTTAATATTAGTATAAGGCTTGGAATAAGAAAAATTATGTAAATATTTTCACTTTTAAATATGCTGTTTGTCCGAAATGTAAGTGTCCAAGTGTGTTCATTTATCGCAACTTTTGTTTTTTTGTACAGTGTTGATTTATTGTTGGTATTGGAATCATAGAGAAGATTCTCTTTGTTAAGAGAATCACCATCGTAAATTTCAAAATCTATATCAGGAAACATTTTTCCCAAAATACCGTTCATAAGGTCATTCGCACGAAATGGTGCATATACAAAACCTTGAATTGCCGAAGCTCTCTCTTGAGGGGTATCTAGTTTATAACCTTTTTTGTAAACAGGTAGATACATCAAAAAACCAGCTTGAATATCTGTGTTAAATTCTTGAACAAGTGTAATTTTACCTGAGAGTACTGCTTTAGCGCTTTGCATCGCTTTTTTCATAGCAGCTCTGCGAACTTTCTCAGAGAACATGTCATACCCAAACGCTCTTATGTTACGTTCATCAAACGGTTCTAAATATATTATGGAAGTATATAACTCTCTTTTTCCATCTGGATGTATTTTAAAGTCAGCAAATCCCTCTTTTCTTATACGCTCTTCATGTTGATGTTTGTTTTGTGGCAAAACAACTTCAGAATAACCAAATCCTTGAATTCCTTTGAAGTTTTCATTTAGTTTATGCTCTTTAACAAATATAGCCCACTCCTTACGAGAAACCATATCAGAAGCTTTAAATAAGCCAACACCGCTTTTTAAAACTTGTTCATATGCTGCCATGCGATTTTGTACGAGAAGAACTATTTCGTTACTTGCCAAATCAAGGCGTAAGTTTTCTTTCTCTTTGTAGTAATTATAAGTGAACCACCCGCTGAAGAAACTCAATAAAAGTCCAATGATAATTGTAACGACGGGCCAAATTTTATAAGATTTATTAAAATGAAGAGGCATAAAGAACCTTTAATTTTATTTGCTACAAGTATTGTAGCAAATAGTTATTGATAAGGCTATTTTATTTATTGATGCAGGTGAATCTCCCCACCGTTTTTTGCATACATCATTAAATTTGCTATATTTACTGTTCTATCACAAGAACGCTCCAGTTTTCTAAGTGTTCCTAAAACTTTTACATACTCTATTGCAAGCTCTTTTTCGTCTATAATATTTGTCATAATATCTTTCTCCAAAACAGAAAAAAGATCATCGTTTTTGCTCTCTTCAACCATAACTTTTCTATAGTTATCTTCTATATGACACTCATCTAAATCTATAAAACACTCATAAATAAGTTCCAGTGAAACAATAGTACTTTTATGTAAAGGTAATATTGTAGGGTTTAAAGGTTCTAAATCACATTCGCTATCTATATGTTCTTTCATTCTGCGTGAATATTTTTTAATACCCATACCTATACGAACAATCTCATTTGTCATTTTCAAGTATGCTATTAATGAGCGAAGTTCATCTGCTTCAGGACCAAAAAGAGCAAAGGCTTTAATAATTTCGTTATCAATAATATCAGCATTAACACCTAAGTTATTTAACTTATCTTGTACTTCTAGAAACTTTGATTTATCATTTTCTTTATAAGCGTCATAAGATATCTTATTTGCTTGTGTAATATTATTTAGTAGCTCCGCTATCTTTTCTCTTATTTCTGTTATTTTTATTTCGTATTTACTTATCATTTTATATTTATCCTATTAACCAAATTTTCCAGTAATATAATCTTGCGTTAACTTTTCGCGAGGTGTTACAAAAAGCTCCTCTGTTTTACCAAGTTCTATAAGTTCACCCAGGTACATAAAACCTGTATAATCACTCACACGTGCAGCTTGTTGCATATTATGTGTAACAATAACTATACTTACTCTGTCTTTTAGGCTAACAACTAATTCTTCAATTCCTGCGGTAGATATAGGGTCAAGTGCAGATGTAGGTTCATCAAATAGTAAAACTTCTGGCTCAACTGCAATAGCACGAGCTATACAAAGGCGTTGCTGTTGTCCACCAGATAAACCGTTTGCGTCATGTTTAAGTCTGTCTTTAACCTCTTTAAAAATAGCTGCATCTTTTAGAGCTTTTTCAACTCTGTCTTGTAGTTCAGTTTTATTTTTGATACCTTGAAGTCTCATACCGTATGCTACATTATCAAAGATGCTCATTGGAAAAGCTGTCGGTTTTTGAAATATCATACCTATTTGGATGCGAAGATTTATTAAATCTTCTTTAGCATTTAATATATTCCTCTCTTTAAACATGACCTCTCCGTCATATTTGTTCCCAGGGTAGAGATCATGCATACGGTTAAAGCTTCTTAAAAGTGTTGTTTTTCCGCATCCTGATGGTCCAATAAGTGCAGTAATACTATTTTTTGCAATAGGCATACTTACATTTTTAATACTTGGTTCTTCTGCACCTGCATATGTAAATTCAAAATCTCTTACATTTAGTGCGATATCTCCATTAATATCAACTATACTCGCCATTATTTTCCTTTATTTTTTATATTTCTGAGTTAATTTGAACAAGTCAAAATCAAGATTTTTTATTCATAATAAATAATCTTCCTATGATATTAAGACTTAAGATAAACATACTAAGTATAAATGCTGCTGCCCAACCAAGTTTTTGCCAGTCTTCATACGGAGACGTTGCATAGTTATACATTGTAACTGTGAGTGAAGCCATCGGTTCATTCATGTCCGTATTTAAAAAGTTGTCATTAAATGATGTAAACAGAAGCGGTGCAGTCTCACCAGCAACACGTGCAACACCAAGTAAAATACCGGTTAAGATTCCTGCCTTTGCACCTCTATAGACAACTTGCATGATTACTTTATACTTTGGAGCACCAAGAGCAAAAGCCGCTTCACGTAGGGTTGAAGGTACAAGTTGAAGCATATCATCGGTTGTACGTAAAATAATCGGTAACATAATGATAGTTAGTGCGATAGAACCTGCCCAACCACTAAAATGACCCATAGGTGCGACAACAATTGCATATACAAATGCACCGATAACAATACTCGGGGCACTCATCATGATATCTGATATATCACGGATAATCTCAGCTAATTTTGAGCGACCGCCATACTCACTAAGGTAAGTCCCCGCTAATATCCCAAGTGGCACACCTATTAAAGTAGCATACCCGACTATATAAAGTTGACCTATAAGTGCATGTTTTAAACCACTTTTATCATATCCGGGAGGTGCACCTTCATGAGTAAATATAGTTGAGCTTAATGCGTCAACACCATTTGTTACAAGTATGTAAAGAATCCAAAATAAAAATCCTATACCAATTAATGCTGAGAGTGTTGATAAGGCCATTATGATTCTATTTGTAATTATTCTTTTTTGAGTTTGTGTCATTATATAGCTCTCTTTCTTCTTAAAAAATAGAATTTTGAAATCGAGATAATCGTAAAACTAATTACAAGAAGTAATAAAGATAATTCAAATAATGATGAATAATATAAATCAGTATCGGCTTCTGTAAATTCATTTGCCAATGTAACAGGTATACTTGTTGCAGGTTGTGTTAAGTCCATAGATACCTTATGGACGTTACCCATTACAAATGTTACAGCCATAGTCTCACCGATGGCACGACCGAGTGCTAATATAAAAGAACCTATAATCCCTGCTTTTGCATACGGTATTACTATATCTTTGATTACATCCCATTTTGTTCCGCCAAGTGCGTAAGCAGACTCTTTTAAAATATCAGGAGTCGTATTCATTGCATCTCTTGTAACAGCTGCCATAAAAGGTAAAATCATAATACTTAAAACTATACCTGCACTAAGCATTGATATACCGATGCCGCCAACGGTATCACGTACTATAGGAACAAAATAAAAAAGACCCCACATACCATATATAACAGATGGAATAGCTGCTAAAAGTTCTATTGAAACACCTACTGGTGATTTGAGTTTTGCAGGGGCAAGCTCACTTAAAAATATAGCTACACCAATAGCTACCGGTACTGCTAAAATCATTGCTAAAAAAGTAGATACCACCGAACCGTATATAGCCGGAAGTGCACCAAATTTTTCTAGATTTGGTGCCCATTTAGACTCTGTTATAAAGTCAAACCCAAAAGCTTGCATAGATGTTAGAGAGTGTTCAAATAAAATTGCAAATATCCAAGCTACTAAAAATAATATACCTATAGCTATAAACTTTGTAGTATTTGCGAAAAATTTATCAATTATTAAACTCAAAAAAGCCCTCCATTAAAAAAGTTCGAAATTTTATGAAATCTTTATTACGAAATGATTACATACAAACTCGTATTTTGTAACCAATCTGTAATAAGGTAGATTTATAATTTCGCTAATTTAAACTACAAGAAGGATATAAAAAATGTTTAAAAAAATACTCTCTACATTGCTATTAGCAGCAGTTGGCATTACACCGCTTTTAGCTAAAGATAAGATAAACGGTGCAGGTGCATCATTCCCCGCACCTCTATATTATGGATGGGCATTTGATTACAGAAAAGACACAAAAAACCGTGTAAATTACCAATCAATAGGTTCAGGCGGTGGAATTAAACAGATTACTAAGCGTGTAGTTGATTTTGGAGCTTCTGATAAGCCATTAAATACAAAGAAGTTAGCTAAAGGTAAATTACTGCAATTTCCTGCTGTAATCGGATCAATCGTAATCGCTTTTAATGTAGAGGGTATAGCAGATGCTACATTAAAACTTAAAAATGAAACAGTAGCAGATATTTTTGCAGGTCGTATTACAAAATGGAATGATGCAGCTATTAAGACAGATAACCCTGATATTAAACTACCAGATGCAAAAATTATTGTTGTTCACCGCTCAGATGGGAGTGGTACTACTTATAACTTTACTTACTACCTAAGCGGAAGTAGCAAAAACTGGAAAGAGAACTTTGGTACAGGTAAAGCAATTGATTGGGCTACCGGTATCGGTGGTAAAGGTAATGAGGGTGTTGCAAACTTAGTTAAACAAACTCCTAACTCAATTGGTTACATAGAAAATGCATATAAAGAAAAAAACAACTTAAGTGCAGCTGTTCTTGAAACTGCTTCTGGCAAATGGGTTCAAGCAACGGAAGCTAACTTTAAAGCTGCTGCTAAATATGCTTCATGGACTAAAAAAGATCATTTTTATGCAATGTTGGCTCTTCAACCGGGTGAGACTTCATATCCGATAGTTGCAGCTACGTTTATCTTACTTCCAATTGAGAAACCTGAGATGAATAAAAAGGTTATAAAGTTTTATGACTATGCATTTATGAATGGTGATGCTGGGGCTAAAAAATTAGGCTACATTCCTCTTCCGGATGCAACTAAAAAAATGATTCGTGAATACTGGGCACAAAATATAAAATAAAACTATAGTGAAGCATCATCGCTTCACTAAGCTAACTGCTTTTTAAATTTAAAAATACTTAATATAATAAACACGCCACTATAAAGTATCAGCATTACATATTCAAAAATTAAATCACTCATCATTGTCTGTTTTATAAGAAGTGAACGAATAATCTCTGTAAAGTATGTAAATGGTATAAAGTAAGCTACGGGTTGTATGAAAGTCGGCATAGCTTCTATAGGAAACATAAATCCTGATAAAAGAATAGACGGTATTATAATAAAAATAGCCAAGAACATTGCTTGTTGTTGTGTTTGTGAGACTATAGATATAAATAATCCAAGAGATATCATAGCGCTTACGTAAACAAACGAAAGAATTACTATGCCTATGTATGCATTTGGAGGAAATGGTATATCAAATATAATGCACCCTAAACTCAAAATAAAATAAAATTCAAAAAGAGCTATTAAAATATAGGGCAGTATTTTACCGAGGATAAATTCAATCTTTGAAATAGGACTTACAAGAAGTTGTTCCATTGTTTGATTTTCTTTTTCTCTAACAACGGAGATTCCAGCAAGTAAGAGGGTAATTTGCATAATCAATACACCGATTACGCCTGGTATAAAAAACCAGGTCTCATTTGCATCTGGATTAAATAGTGTTGTAGTTTCCAATATAAAAGGGTCGTCTGCTATGATAATATTTGAAGCATTTTCATCTAAAAAATACATACTGCTTGTAACACTCTCATCAGTTACGGAATTAGATTTGTTTTTCATAGCTGTAGTTAAAGACGGCATAGTACCATCAACATAAAATTCTACTGTAGGTTGATTATTCTCCATTAGTTCAGAGGAGAAATTTTTGCTAATGTATAATCCTGCTTTTGCATTTCCTGAACGTATCTCTTCAATAATTTCTTGTTGGCTATTTACCTCATATAGGTCAAAATATCCTTCTTGCCAAACACTCGTTTTAATAAGCTCTGTAAAAAAAGTTTTATCTTCATCAAAATATGCCATCTTGACATTACTTGGTTCTATTTTGAGCGCATAACCAAATAAAAGTAATAAAAGTATCGGCATAAAGAGTAAAAATCCTATAAGTCTCGGATCTCTTTTTAGTGTCAGAAGTTCTTTTTTAAAAATGGCATTAATCATATCCATATTATCCATCCTTTATAAGTGCCAAAAAAACATCTTCAAGTTCTGCTGTTGTCTTTTTTAGATGCACTTTCTTTTTTGTGAATCCGGATATGAATGTAGTTACATCTTCTAAATTTACATCTTTTTTGAGTATTAAACGCAACTCAAGTCCAAATTGATTTACAAAATATACATAATCTAAATCTTCAAGCTTTTTTACTAGGTTATGTGTAAATTCACTTTTAAAACTGTATATATCATAATCTTTCAAAGAGTGCTTTAACTCCGAAGGTGAGCCTTTTGCGATAACTTCCCCATGATTTAAAAAAGCTATTTTATGGCAACGTTCCGCCTCTTCCATATAGTGTGTGGTTACAAAAAGTGTCTTAGAATCTTGGCTGAGGGAATAAAAGATATCCCATAATTTTTTTCGTGTAAGAGGGTCAATGCCTGCAGTAGGTTCATCTAAAAAGATGATTTCTGGATCATGAACAAGAGCACAAGCAAGTGCTAAGCGTCTTTTGTAACCTCCAGATAGAGTTTCGGCAGGGGATTCTTTAAAGTCTTCTATCTCGCACATCTGCATAAGAGTTTGAAATCGTATTTCATCATTAACACCGTATAAACCTGCGTAAAATCTTATATTTTCAATAACGCTAAGTTCACCGTATAAACTAAATGATTGAGAGACATAACCAATTTTATGTTTTATCTCATCCTTTTTATCTAATAGATTAAGGGAAGATATAGTCACATCAGAATATGTCGGAGTTAGCAGTGTACATAAAGATTTTATGGCAGTTGTTTTACCTGCACCGTTAGGACCTAAAAGACCAAAAATAGAACCACTTTCTATAAAAAGGTTGTTTATATTTAAGACTTTTTTAGTTTGGTAATCTTTTTCTAAACGTTTAATATTAATCATATAATATATCCTGTGTAAATGTATTATATCTAAATGATTCCAAGGGAAAAAAGGTGTAACTATACGGTAACTGACTGTAACCATTTTGTAACCACTGTATTGATATACTTCCGCCAATAATTAATCAAATAGGAAAAAAAATGAAAAAAATAATCCTTTCGGCAATAGTTGGTTTAACTGTAGCTACAAGTGCTATAGCTACAGATGCTACACCTGTATTTGCTAAAGCAGATAAATTAAAATTTAGCGGAACTCATTATTTAGGCTTTAATAGTAAGTCAGTTGATGGTGGAGATTCTACAGGTAATTTTGAGATGAGAAGAAATTACTTTCAGGTAAAAGCTTATGTTTTAAATGATCCTAAATCTTATTTGCGTGTTACACTTGACTCAACATATAGTAATAGTACGGCAGATGGTGAGGGTCATGCTAATACTTATGTAAAATATGCGTACATTTATTTGGATGAAGTTCTTCCGTCTACAGGTATGGAGTTTGGTATGGTTCATCACCCATGGATTGATTATGAAGAGCACCAAGGTTGGTGGATGCGTTCAATTTCTAAAGTATTTGTAGAGGCAAGTGAATCTTCACACCTTACAAACTCTGCTGATTTAGGTTTTAATTTAAAAACTAAAACACCTTATTTTACATCTGAACTTGGTATGTTTAATGGTGAAGGTTATCATGGAACAAATGATAATAGCGGTGCTAACGGTGAACATATAGGTGCTGGTTTATCTGCTGAATGGCGTTTAACAGGCTCAATTTTAGGAAATGGCGAAAAAAAGAGAAAAGCACTTAAAGATAGTTATTTTGATGTTTCTTTCTTTGGTCAGTATAATATGGATAACTCTAAAAATGCAGATGCAACAGGTGAAGAGTATACTTATGTATGGTATGGTATTCATACAGTTTATAACACTCCAAATTTTTTAGTTTCTGCTCAGTATGTATCTTCAGAAAATGATTTAGATAATGATTCAAATTACAATGGAGAAGGTTACTCTCTAAATGGTACTTATCGTTTTGGAGCTAAAAAGCAGTATTCAGTTTTAGCTCGTTATGATATATGGGAATCAGAAAATACAACATCTAAAGTATCACAAGAGACTAATAATGCTATTTATGGTGTTGCCTTTGAGCAAAACAAAAATGTAAAATGGTTGCTTAGCGGACAAACTTATACAGCTAAAGATGCTCGTAACTATAAAGGAAGTGCAACTTCTGATTGGAACTCTGCAATGTTAACTGCTGAGGTTCACTGGTAATATAAAAAGTTTTTTCCAAAGACAGCTAATTCTTTCAATTCATTCTAAACAAAGCCTATTTTCAAAAGGCTTTGTCTCCTAAAATAATATTATTTTTATAAATGTATAATGTAGCTAATAATTTAAAAGGTACTTAGGCAATGTTAGAAATAATCATATTTTCAATTTTAACTGCAACTATTTTAAATCTGTTTCTTAAAAAATTCTCCATACCGACTATTATCGGTTATATTGTTACGGGGACAATTATAGCTTACGGGTTTGAGTTACATGACGCAGTACATTCTCACGAACTAAAAGAGATAGCAGAGTTTGGTGTAGTATTTTTAATGTTTACTATAGGACTAGAGTTCTCTGTGGGAGCTTTAATGAAAATGAAAAAAGAGGTGTTTTTATATGGAGCACTTCAAGTTTTCTTAACAGCTGCTTTTTTTGCATTTTTAGCACATACTATCTTTTCAATAGAGACAAAATCATCTATCATTATTGGAGCTGCTTTAGCACTTTCATCAACTGCCATTGTATTAAAACTACTTAATGAAAACGGTGATATCAACAAACTTTACGGTCGTAAAGTATTGGGAATATTATTATTTCAAGATATTGCAGTTATACCTATACTTTTGATGATAACAATTTTTAGTGTAACGGATAAATCTGTATCATCATTGCTATTAGAGACTTTTGTTAATGCTTTTGTTTTACTTCTAGGTTTATTTTTAGCGGGTAAGTATTTAATAGAACCGTTTTTTCATCAAGTTAGTAAAACAAAATCAAATGAGATTTTTGTAGGTTCAATCTTACTCATAGTTATGGGTGCTTCTTATTTGGCACATATGTTTAATTTTTCATATTCTTTAGGAGCTTTTATAGCAGGTATGATGATAGCAGAGACTCATTACAAACATCAAGTTGAAGCTGATCTTATACCTTTTAGAGACTTGCTGCTTGGTGTATTTTTTGTAACTGTCGGTATGCAGCTTGATTTTAAAATAATATATGAAAATATAAGTTCAATATTATTGATTTTACCTGCTATTATTTTAATTAAAATAGCAATTATATTTACATTACTCAGGTTTAGTGCCAACCCTAAAATCTCTTTAAAAAGTGCTCTTAGCTTGTTTCAGCTTGGAGAGTTTGCTTTAGTTATTTTTGAACTCTCTTTTGCTAAAAATCTTATTGACCCGGTTATCGGTCAGGTACTAATTGTTATGGTTGTTATATCTATGATTTTAACACCGTTTGTTTTAAAAAATATAACTCAGATTGTAGAATTTTTTATCTTTAACACTAAAGAATCTCAAGAGTACAGCACTTTTGGAGGTGATAAAGAACTTAGTAAGCATATAGTATTAATAGGATATGGAAGACTAGGAAAAAATATAGCTAAATTAATTAAAAAAAGTTCTATGGAGTATGTCGCTATAGAGAATGATATACAAACTGTAAAAGAAGCAAGAAAATTAAACAAACCTGTTATATTTGGAAATGCAGCGCAAAAGAGTGTACTTGAATCTGTAAATATTAAAAAAGCTTCAGCTGTTATTATATGTATCGGAAATTCTCAAAAACTTCATCAAATTTGCCAAGCGGTAAATGAGCTTAGAGAAAACGGTAAAACTATAGTTAAAGTAAATAAGTATGAAGAACAAGAAGCACTAGCCGGCTTAAACCTTTCTCACATAATTGTTGAGACAGAAAAAACGGCTAGTGCCATGTTTGAAGAGGCTGTTAAACTTTAAAATGAATATATTACTTTATATACCTTTGTCTTTGCGAATCTTTTATCTTTGATATATCTACAACGATAAAACTATCAACACAAGAAGCAAAGTCCTCATCTATGTTGTAGGCACAAAACTTTATACCGCCTTCTTCGCATAATTCGGCATACTGTTTATATAAAACCGGTATGGAATTGTCAAGATTTTTAAGGAGTTTTTTAACAGCTTTAAAATCTTGTTTATAGTCATTTTTAACTAACTCTTTATCTAAAACTTCAAGCAATGTTTTGTCATTTTTAAAGTTGTATGGTGATTTAGCTTTAACTAACTCTGTAGCATCTCCAAAATAATTATCAAAAAAGCTAAAGATAATATCCTTGCTGATTTGTTGATAAGAAGCACTCAAACTAACGGGACCAAACATATATTTTATTTGAGGGTTTTTATGTAAATATGCACCAATCCCATACCATAAATAATCAAGTGCACGAGTACCCCAGTATTTTGGTTGAACAAAACTTCGTCCAAGTTCTATGGAATCGGGTAAAGTCTCTATAAACCTTTCTGAAAATTCAAATAATGTTGAGTTATAAAGCCCGTCCATCCCAAAATTTTGAATAATATCTTTACACTCTCCTATGCGATATGAGCCTACAATTTCCAAATCGTTATCATCCCATAAAACTATATGTTTGTAATATTTGTCATATTTATCTAAATCACGTCTTTCATTTGCACCTTCACCGACTTTTCTAAAGGCTACTTCACGAAGTCTTCCTATCTCTTTTAGTATTATAGATTCCTCAGTATTTGAATAAAGGTATATACTTTTGCCATCTTTTGTATTACCTAAAAGTTCAGCTGTTTTAAGTTCTTTTTTTATCTGTTTTGTATCTTCTGGATGTGCTATAGCCTTTTGTGTTTTAAATAAAGAACGACCTTTTTTAAGTTGATACATATGTTGTTTATAGAGTTCAATAACACCATCTGTTTTTAATGATGGTGGATGTATATTTGTATTTGGAATAAGTTCACCTATGCTTATCTTTATATTTTTATTTTTTTGTTTAAACATCTCATGAGATAAAAGTAGGGTAGATATTTTTTTATTTAATGTACTTACTGAATAAAATGTTTTTGAGTTTTTAGCACCGACATATAAAGGTAAAATAGGACTGCTTGTACGAGTTGCGAGTTTTAAAAAGCCCTTTTGCCACTTACCGTCACGCACACCTATCGGTGTCATTCGGCTAACTTCTCCTGCTGGAAATATTATTAGTGCACCATCATCTTCTAAGTGAGAATACATTTTTGAGATAGCTTCTTTTGTTTGAGTATTTTTAAAATTATTAATAGTAATTAAAAGAGACTCTATCGACTTAAATTCTGCTAAGAAATCATTTGCGACTATTTTAACGTCAGGTCTTATCTTTCCAATTAGTTTTAGTAACACAAAAGCATCTAATGAACCTAGCGGATGATTAGCGATAATCACGACTCTGCCACTTGTAGGAATATTTTCAAGTTCATTATCAGATAATAAAAAATCAAAATTAAAGTATTGTAATACTGCATCTATAAACTCAAACCCTTTTAGATGTTTATGCTCAATTAAAAAATCATTTATTGTTTTTTCATGAACCACGGTTTTTGCAAACTTTGATAATGAAGCATTTATTAGTTTGTTGTTTTTAAGATTTGGATATTTAGAATGTATCTCTTTTTGAATATCTATCATATTAAAGTCTCCTTTACAGTCTTAGTATTTTAAAATATTATAGGAGTAACATTACAAAAGTATTTCTAAATGGTTACAAAATGGAATTATAAAAGTGTGGATATAGAAAAGTGTTTAGGAGAGTATTTTGCTACTTTTTTTTGTGCGCTAAATACATTGTCGAGGAGATTTTTATCTCTTTGTTTTGATTGTTTATGAACCTCTACCACTGAAGCACTAACACTTAAGAGTTCATATTTTTTTGCATTGCCTTCTCTGTCTTTTGAAATAATGTAACCGTTTAATTTATCATCTGGCGTATAAAACTCTTTAACATCATTGATAAATTTATGAATAATATGTTCAATATGAGCTATCTTGGCACAGCTGCTATCTTCGGAACAGTTTTCCCCATAGCTTGTACATGAAGACTCAATAGGATATTCATATGTAGTGTCATTTGAACATTTAACACCTACAAAAAAATCATCTCCGCCGATATGGGCTTTAAAAAAAGTACTATCAAGGTTTTTACGTAAAATATCTGCAAATAACTGAATAACTCTATCTCCGTTTCTAAAGCCATATACATCATTAAAGGCTTTAAAATTATCTAAATCAAAGTAGCACATTATATATGTGTTTTTGGAATATATAGCTTCATCTATATACTTCTCAATCAAAGAGTTACCAGGAAGTTTTGTAAGAGGGCTTTGTTCTCTGGCATGTAAAATATTTTGCTCATTCATAATATTTATAATAGATCTAGCAGATAAAAAACCGTAGTATTTTGAATTTTTGGTAATAATAATACCTTTTGAGTCAGGGTCGTTTGAAAAAAGTTCTATTATTGTTGAGGTATCTGAATTTATATCTGTACTGCCACATGGATTTATAATATTTTTTAATTTTGACTTTTTTGATCCGTTATTTAATAAAAGTGAACGTCCATATGGTGAGTATAACAACTCTTTTACGTCCTCTTCATGTAATACTCCCATAGGCTCTTTGCTTGAGTTCACTACGGGGACTATACTTATTCTTTGATGCTTTTTAAAGTAGTCAAATACATCACTCATTTTGGTGCTTATTTTTAATGAGTCTATTTCGTCCAGATTAGATTTTATATGATCTTTTACGTTATTTGAGCGTGAATTCTTTTTTACAATACTTGTAATATGAGGGTAAGTATTTAAAATTTCAGATACATCTTTTGTAGGGTGTTGTACCAAGTACCCTTGAACCAGATGACATCCAATATCTCTACATGTTAAAAGTTCATCCTTTGTTTCAACACCTTCGGCAATTAGTTTTATACCAAGTTGAATAGCAAGGTGTGTAATGTTTCTGACCATTAGCTTTTTTTTAGCATCTTTTTCAATATTTGTTAAAAAAAATCTATCTATTTTTATAACATTTGGCTCTACATCATAAAGTAATTTATATCCTGAATATCCTATTCCAAAGTCATCTATAGCAATTGAGAATTTTTCATCTTTGTAGTGATATAATGTCTTGTCAATATTACTTTCACCTTTTAACTCATGTCTTTCAGATATTTCAAAACAGATGTTTTCTTTTAAAATATCATAGTTTTTTATGATTTGGTCGGTGTTTCCTGCCCCAAAGTTTGGCATCTCAAAAAGACGATTATCAAGATTGTAAAATAGTTTGATATTTTGATAGTTATTTATTTTTGTAAATTTTTTTATGGCTTTTTCTCTGAGTGCTATATCAAAGCTGTAAAGTATATTTTCTAAGTATATATCATCAAAAAGATCAAATATAGTCTTATATCCTATATCCTGATAGTTTCGAAGAAGGGCTTCTACACCAAAAATATCGCCGGTATGTATATTTAAGATTGGTTGAAATGCTATATCTAATATTTCTAAATTTTCAATCCATCTATTAGGTAATTCATTTTTCATAGTGAAATATTATGGTTGATATATTACAGCTATGTTGCTAAATGATTACAAAATGGAATTAAAGAAAATATTAATTTAATTCCATAGTCTTACTTGCAGTTTGTTATGCTATTATGAATCTATATTAAGATTTAGGATTTACTTGACATTTAAAGAACTCGGCTTATCAGAGCCATTATTAAAAGCGATAAAAGAACAAGGTTATACAAAAGCCACACCAATTCAAGAACAGGCTATACCGGTTGTATTAAACAAAAAAGATATACTTGCAGGTGCACAAACAGGTACGGGAAAAACAGCAGGTTTTACACTTCCTTTGTTAGAACTTTTATCACGTGCAAAACCGACAAAAAATAAACATCAGCTTCGTGCACTAATACTAACTCCTACTCGTGAGTTGGCTGCACAGGTAGGAGAGAGCGTATCACTTTACGGGAAACATCTTCCGTTTAAATCTAGTGTAATTTTCGGAGGGGTTAAAATAAACCCTCAAATCAATCAGCTTAGAAAAGGTGTAGATATTGTTGTAGCTACTCCAGGACGTCTGCTTGATCATATCTCACAAGGCACGATTAAACTTTCAAACATTGACTTTTTTATACTTGATGAAGCGGATAGAATGCTTGATATGGGTTTTATAAACGATATTAAAAAAATAATGAAAATACTTCCAAAAGAGAGACAAACATTACTTTTTTCAGCAACATACTCAAATGAGATAAAAAAACTTTCAGAGAATCTTTTAAAATCTCCAACACTTATAGAAGTAGCAAGAAGAAATACTTCAAGTGAAATTGTAAAACAGGCTATATATCATGTAGACAAGGCTCGTAAACATGAGCTTCTAACACATCTAATAGTTGATGGTAAATGGAATCAGGTTTTAGTCTTTACAAGAACAAAACACGGTGCAAACAAACTGTGTTCCCAACTTGAAAAAGACGGGATTTCGGCAATTGCAATTCACGGAAACAAAAGTCAAAATGCAAGAACAAAAGCTTTGGCTGACTTTAAAAAAGGCGAGGTTAGAGTGCTTGTTGCTACAGATATCGCCGCGCGTGGTATAGATATAGATCAGCTCCCACACGTAGTAAACTTCGAACTTCCA
>JAPHSI010000064.1 GCA_026193155.1 Sulfurimonadaceae bacterium
CATTTTAATGGCTGTTTGCATTCTAACTTGAAGACCTGCGTGTTCACATGCTTCTTGCATAGCTACACCGTTAATAACAGTAGCCAGCATCCCCATGTAGTCCCCACTAGTTCTTTTTATGATTCCATCTTGTGCCGCAGTAACACCACGAATAATATTACCGCCTCCAATTACGATACCGACTTCTATACCTGCTTCAACAAGAGATTTAATCTCTCCTGAGATGTAGTTTAAAATCTGTGTATCAATACCATGACCTGCCCCGCCGGCAAGAGCTTCACCTGAAAACTTAACTAAAACACGTTTATGAGCCATGAAAAACCTTTATTAATTTCGCGAATTATATATAAAAATGACTTTAATATTGCTTTGATATTCATATTGGGTTTTTTTAAGTTCAATAAATATAGAATACGATAATACAATTGAGCTAAAATTGAGGTCGATATTTTGAAACAAAAAGTTATTAGACAGTCGAAAATCAATGCAATTATAGATAATACTCAAAATGAGAAAGAGGAAAAAAAACAGGCTTATATACTTATTGACAAGGATATGATGAACCTGATTCCTGTAGACAAAAGAATACTAAATCTAGGCTCTAAAATTGATTTTAAACTCTTTGCGACAGATGAAAAAACACATATGTCACTCTTTTTACAAGCTGACACTGTAATAGAAAAAGATGAAAAGTATAAACTGCAATATGTTGAAAAAGTATTTGCACTAGAGTCTGAAAAAGATAAATATGACAATTTTTTAGAACATCATCTACAAAATATATTAAAAGATGATTTATTATCCTTAGATGAAAAAACTGATGTTATTTATGCAGCAAGTACTGACTTGACTAAAAATCTATACAACAATCCTGACTCATTAAAAAATGCAAATTTATCCGAAAATATTGTAAAACCAATGCTTGCTACGATTATACACAATGAAAATACTATTTCATCGTACTTAAAGATTATTGAGTATGATTATTATACACATACTCATTCATTGAATGTAAGTGTATACTCATTATGTTTAGGGAATGAACTTAACTTAGATGAAGATACATTAACATCTTTAGGTCGAGCTGCTCTTTTACACGATATAGGTAAGAGTAAAATTGATCCAAAAATCGTAAATAAACAAGGAAGCCTAACAGAAGAAGAGTTTGAGATGATGAAAAATCATCCCACATATGGATACGAAATAGCTAAGGAATATAATATAAAAGACCAAAATATTATAGACGGGATATATAAACACCATGAAAAGCTAGACGGTAATGGATATCCAAATAAACTCTCAAGTAATGAGATAGGTCTTTTTCCAAGAATAATATCAATATGTGATGTGTTTGATGCACTCACAACCAGACGTTCATACAAACCTGCTATGAAATCATTTGAAGCCCTCTCTTTAATGAAAACTACAATGAGTTCTCATCTTGACTTCTCTTTGCTGTCTACATTTATAAAGATGTTGCATCATAAATAAACTATAACTCGATAAAATTTGTCAACTCAGAAAATACAACAGCTCTTTTTTTCTCATTCTCATCTAAAATAGCCTCTAACAATAAAGCGATATTCTCATCTACTTTTGTAACGAGTTTTCTGATATTTTGTAGTTTTTCACTCTTTAGAGTATTAGTAAACTTATCATATGCACTGTATGGCTCAACTTTTGAGAGTGCATAATAAAGTCTGCGACCAAGTTCAAAAACTTCAAATTCTTCATTTTTTCCAGTTTTTGCATTATGAATAAACTCAAAATCAGCCCCTATGTTTTTTGCTCTCAAATAAGCGTTTAGTTTCATGGCAAAACCGACATTTGATAAAGTAAATCTTGATAACAACCGATCATTAAACTGTTCAAAATTCTCACTCTCAAGTCTGTGCTTTTTATACTCTAACATCAATGATTCTACATAGTATTTTGCATACATTAAAGGAGCTGATTTTATGACGGTTCTTCCTTCAACACCTTCACTTACAAGTTTTCCGCCAAGGTATATATGCACGCCATCTACAGCTTTTCCATCAATTTTAGCTTTACATCCTTCAAATCCGACATCAGCCAAGGCATGATTTCCACAACCCTTTACACAAGCCGACCAATACATCCTAACACGTCCACTCTCAAGCGGTACTTTTTCATCCAGATACTTAGCCATCTCTATTGCATCGTTTTTATTCTCGATTACACCAAATGGACAATGTGCAGTTCCCGCACACGCAATAAGATGGTTAAAATACGGAGAATCTACACTTTTGTATTTTTTAAACAAATCCTCACTTATTAATGCATCTACATCATTTACCCCAAGTATATAAAGGGATTGCTCCATATCAAAACGTATCTCTTCATTTCCATGTTTAGATGCAAGATTTGCAACTTCCATCATAGCTGAGCCACTAAACATTCCAGATGGAACAACCATATGAACTGCAAAACTTCCATCGCGAAGCTGTACACGCCCTTGATCGGGATCATTAAAATCAATCTGTGTCATAGTAGTACCTGCACTTAAAAAATCAACCCCTGCATTTTCTCTTATGGCACTTGCTATCTCTTCTATCCCCACCGCTTCTATAAGGTGGTGAAGTCTGTTTTTGTTACGGTTATCACGAAAACCGAAACGCTTGAATATATCTATGATTGAACCAAAAGCAAGGATTACATCCGATTCATTACGTAAAAAGATATCTGCATTTTTTCCAACAACTCCTACTTTTCCGCCAAGATACATGTTATATCCGTATGCCCCGTCTTTTTGAGCCAATACAAAAGAGGCATCATGACAAAATATATTACATCTGTTTGAGAGTGAACCCGTGATTGCGGTGTTAAATTTTCTCGGCAGTGCCGATATCCAGTCACTTGAATATAAGAACATCTCTTGAAGTTTTAAAAGTGTTTTATGACTTGGTAAAACATTGTCAAATCCCATGTCATCCAAAGGGTCACACATAATACTTCTGATATTATCCACACCTGTTTGGTATGCATCTATACCTACAAGCTCAAGCTTTTTCAAAATAGTAGGCAAATCTTCTATACGAAGGTATCTAAGCTCACACTGCTGTCTTGTAGTTAAGTCAATATAGTCTTGCCCATACTCTTTTGCACATTCACCAATCACTTTAGCCTGAGTCGCATTTAAAAATCCACCCGGTATACGAAGCTTTAACATAAATCTCTCTGGAGTAGCAGGTCTGTCGTAGATGCCAAAACATTTTAAAAAGTATTTTTTATCTTCATCAGGTATAGATGCATATCCATCTCTTGCATACTCTTCAAGCTTATTATATGCCTCTTTTGGGTCTTTGAGATTT
The DNA here is from genome assembly GCA_026193155.1 of Sulfurimonadaceae bacterium. Classification (GTDB taxonomy): domain Bacteria; phylum Campylobacterota; class Campylobacteria; order Campylobacterales; family Sulfurimonadaceae; genus Sulfurimonas. The sequence goes on from JAPHSI010000064.1 coordinate 3,333, forward strand.
TTCATCTGCTCAACTTTATTTAACTTTTTACTTCTTGCTTCATATGCTTCTTGTAACTTTTTCAATTTAGCTCTCCTACTTTTTCTTTAAGTGCTATACCTTCATAGGCAGTCTTTATATGTTCAATCTCAGCCCTTATTTTTGTTTTTTCAAACTCCAAACCATCAGGTAAATCTTCCGAATGAAGTTGGATTGCGGTTTGTTTAAAATTAGGCTCACCGGACTTTGGACAAAAACTCTCGTTTGTAAGTGTGTTTACAAGCTGTGTATTAAAATGAAACGGAACAAATATAGACCCGCTTGCAACACTTTGCGTAACCCTTACCATTACATCTTCTACTTTGCCTCTGGCACTTGAAATAGTTATGCGTTCTCCACTTTTTACTTTTAACTTTTTCGCATCGAAAGGGTTTATATCTACCCACCCCTCAGGTGCAAGATTATTTAAAATATCGATTGAGCGTGTTTTTGTACGCGTATGCCATTGTTCAACCGTACGACCGGTATTTAATATTGCAGGAAATTCTGAACTTACACTCTCAGCCATTGGAAACCAATCTACACACAGTAGATTTGCTTTTTTATCTTTTGTTCTAAAAGCTATATCACTTGAATAGAGTCTTTTTGTCCCAAGAGGACGTTCATTATTACACGGCCACTGAATACCACCGTGTTCTTCTAAGAGTTCGTACGTTATTCCTGAATAATCACAAAGCTGACCCTCACTTAGTTTTTTAAACTCGTTAAATGCATCCAACGGTTTCTCCCACTTAGGAAAAAGAAGTTCGTTTACACCATCAAAGTATTTTGAAAACTCAACAATGATGTCAAAATCACTTTTAGTATTACCCAGAGGTTCAACTGCCTTGTTTGCACGGTTGCATCTGCGCTCGGAATTTGTATATGTACCCTCTTTCTCACCCCAGGTCGCAGCTGAAAAGACCACGTCTGCTATCTCTGCAGTGTCAGACATAAATGCATCTTGGACTACAAGCAAGTCAAGTTTTTCCAAAGTCTTACGAAGTTTGTTTTGATTTACGAAACTTACAAGAGGATTCGTAGCTACTATCCACAGTGTTTTTATCTCGCCTCTATCTATTGCATCTATAATCTCTGCATATTTATATCCACGCTCAGTAGGGATTATCTCTTTAGGCACATTTATAATAGATGCATACTCCTCTGCCGCTTTTTCATCACCAAAGTTGCGATATGCCGGAAGTGAAGATGTAAAACCGCTCTCACGCGTACCCATGGCGTTACACTGACCCGTGATTGAAAAAGGTCCAGCACCCTCGCGCCCTATTTGACCAGTTAACAGATGCAGATTTATTATTGCACTGACCGTATCTGTTCCCATGAACGACTGGTTTACACCCATAGTCCAAGCAGTTAAAACAGAATCCTGTGCAGCGAACTGACGTGCGAGTTCATAAAGAGTCTTAACATCGATGCCCGTAATATTTGCCACTTCTTGCGGAGGATAGTTTTGAAGATGTTTTTTAAGCTCTTTATATCCGTTTGTATTTGCTTTTACGTAGCCCTCATCTTCCCAGCCTTGCTCCATAACTATATAAGCAAGACCGTTGTACAATGCCAAATCCGTCCTTGGCTTTATAGGTACATATGTCATAGCCATCTGTGAGGTCTTGGATGCACGAGGGTCTATTACTATTATGTTGGGTTTGTTTTTATTTTTGGCAATATGAAGTTTGAGTATCGGATGATTATCTGAAATATTTGCTCCGACTAAGAAAATGGTGTTTGCCTTTTCAAAATCCTCATAA
>JAPHSI010000195.1 GCA_026193155.1 Sulfurimonadaceae bacterium
TATATCACTGTTAGAACCTACAAAATATATAGCGGCATCCGATATTGAACTTCCATTTTGAGATAATATCTTAATTAAATTATCAATAGCAGTGACATTTGTTTCTGGTGTATCTATTGGTGAATTTAAAGCTACCGAATTATTTATATCAGCAATACCGCTCCAAAAAGGTTGTGTATTTCCACGCCATCCGTCTATATCTTTTTGTACCCATTCCAAAACTCTATACTGTTCATTTGGATCAATACTTTGAATACCGTCGTATGTTCCATTTGTTTTTCTACCTATTACTGAATCGTTTATTCGGTATGATAAACGTTTAGCTATAAATTCGACAGCTGTGGCACTTTGGTCTTGAAGTTTATTATTTATTTTTGTATATAAAAAATTTTTATAAGCCCCTGCCATCAGATCTACACCAAATTTACTAAGTACACCGATAATGACTATTACAAAAATAAGTTCAAGCATTGAAAAAGCTGGTTTTTTTATCATTGATGTAACCTTTTATAGTAGTCTACTTCTCCTATATTAAAGCTATAAGATTTCAATTGAGTAAGTGTATCGCCATCACTATTAAAGACTGTGACTGTAATCTCTTTTGCTTCATTCAGGTTTACTCTTCCTCCAAAATCGCTTTTACTTACTGCTACACTGTATTTGTATGTGTCCTTATAGGCATCTGCAGATGAAGATGTGGCTGTAAAAAGGGCTTGGTTTGTAAGAATATTATCATCAATATCATCTATAGTACTTTCTCCTGAATCACCGTTTCCAAGGGAGGATGTAGTAATATTTGAATCTAAACATCTTCTATGATAGGGTTGGTTTATATGACCAGGTCTTAATCTTGTAGTTGCGTCACAATCACCTATGTTATCTATAACATTTGCTAAACCTGTAGCGTTAATATCTACAACTTCATTTATAGAATTTTCATCCCATCTATAAGATAAAACTTGATTCATCTCGGCTGCTGCGGCAAATATGGCTTCTTGAACAAGGCTATTCTCAACTCCTTTACCAATAGCATTTGTCATAATGGGTAAAGAAGCTACCGATATACCTATAATGACTATTGCAAAAATAAGTTCAATCATAGAAAAAGCAAAACGTTTTGTATAGGTATCTACCACATAATCCTCCTATTTGTTTTGCTTGCGCCACTATTTTTAGATGTAGAGCTTGCATCATCTACTCCACCCCAAGAACTGCTACTGTTTGTAAACTCTACTTCAAACTCATTGCTGATAGCTGCATTATTAAAGCGATTATAAATTAACCATGATGATGGAGTATTCTGCATTGTGGTTTTATAATTGTATCCACTAGATTCATCATATGTAAGTGCTGCTTGGGTAGGGTTTGCAAATGTAGGAGGATTAGTAGAAGCTGTAACTTTTGAATTTAGCCTTTGAGAGACATTTCCAACTATACCGTCGTTTATAGTATGTTTAGTATTTACAAACCATCTTGGATCATTTGTAGAATTTGAATCAGTACCGTTTGGAAGTAGACTTTTGTTACAACCGTTTCCAAAACAATAAGATTCAAAGTAGATAAATGCATTTCCTTGCGGACCTGTAAAGGATTGTCTAGGGGCATTAGTACGCCCATATAGATGTGAAATATTTTGATCGATTGAAAAAACACCTTCGGTCTCTTTATTACTAATTAAATCTGCATAAAATCTACAATTAGAAGCTGTTGTACAACTACTATTATAGTCAGTATAAGATACTTTTATCGGGTTTACGGCAGTATCTGACCTTCTATCAAAATTTAAGTGTAGTTTTGTGCTCAGAGAAGCGTTTTGATCATTTATAAAATTAGCTGCAGGTAATGTAAAAAAGTTATTTGTAGTATTTATAGTACCGTTTAAATCGCTTGATATATCATTATCATTATGATACCTGTATCTATAAGTCGGATTTGAAGTAACAGATACGTTATTGTCCAGGTAAATATCAATATCTTGAGCGTAGCATCCTGAAGTAAAGTTCGTAAGCACGGTATTATCATATCCACTTGCTTTTATATCTCCGTTTAGATGCAATGCCATGTTTTCACTTACATTTAAATCTGACATATATATAAAACTACTTGTAGTTAAAGTGCTTAAATTTATTCCTGTGGTGGCAGTTATACCACTCATATCAAATTTATACGGGTGAAATCTTAATAAATAATCTCTATACTTAAGTGTTGAACCCGATGAATTATGTTCTGAACTTATATTACATCCATTCATCCCAGCAGAACCTTCTGCTATTGTATTTGATGAATCGGCAACACAATCAAGAGTATTTGCACCTTGCAGATATAGGTCGTTGTTATGATGAGTTCTAAAAACAGGGTTACTATCAACTGCTGTCCAGGTTGTGTCTATTACAGACAAGTTATAATTTCCGACATTTGGCACAGAAGTGTTAAATATAGCATAACCATTTAATATATACATATCTACTGTTTTATCTGTCTCATCATTACATGTAACAGGTGTCGTCTCCATCCAAGAGTATTTAATACTATCATCTACAGTACTGAAATTTTTTGTGTAACCATTTGAAGCTGTGTTGTCTTTATGGTTGGTTGCAGTAACTTCAAGTATATAATTATAAGCTCCTGCTAGATTTACAATGTTTCCAGAAGGTGTTTCTACACCGGATATATCATCTTCTATTCTTAAATTTGAAGCTGGATTTGTTTGATTTTGGTCGTTTAGTTTTAGCATAATTGCTTCGGGTCGAATTGAAAAGTTATCACGGGAACATACAAACCTGCTATTAAAACCAAATATACACTGTTTACATGCTTTAAAATCATCAATCGTCATACCGTTATTCCCTGTACCTGCACCATTACTTCCACATACTTGAGTTACAATCTTCCCCGCATCAAACTGTGCATTACAATCCATACCACCATAATTTGGAAAGTTTGTAAGTTTTAAGAGCCCTGAAGGTAATACTTCTGTTTCTAGTATATCGCCGGCTTCATTCACAACATCATAGGATATTCTAAAGGCTACATTTTGTTTTGCCGTTCCATAGTATGAAGCAGTATCACCTGAGACAAAACTCATTTGACTTGAGCCGTTAAATGTTAAATATATAGGGGATGATATGTTGCTGTCAATTTGAGTACAAGCTGCATCTGTTAGATTAAAACCATCAATATCAATCATTTCAACTGAGACAGTCGTATTTATATCTTGCAAGTTATCTATAGTATCAGAGAAGTCATCATCTACAGATATTATAGAAAAGCCTCCTTCCCTATTTGTTACCTGTGTCGGTAGGTTATATTTCCCTATTGTATTATATGTATCCGTATGAACAATGTTAAAACGACCTCTAGCAGGTGTATAGTTGTTACTTGATGTTGAACATGGCGGAAGTTGAGAGTTGACTGTTAATGTGTATGGTATTATCTCTCCTGAATCAAGAACCAAATTGTAAGATACTTCCATATTTAAAGGATCGTTTATAGATGGATTTTGAGGGTTTAGTTTGTAATACAAGTAAAAATAGTCACTATTATATTGAGTCCCTATAGGTATGTCTTTTATATAACTATCGCTTACCGTAGTCCCCCATAGAGAATCTGTTTTTTCAACAGGATGCAATTCTCCATTTAAAGCTCTTTTTGTTGTATCTCTCTCATAAGTTAATTGTGCAGTATTAATATTTTTAACAGTAACAGACATATCTGTAGCATATAAATCAGAATCTACTAGGTTTTTTAGATAAAAAATTAATTCTATTGGTGTATTGGTTAGTATACTCTCTCCATATATTCTAGGACCTATGGATGCATTGAAATCTGCCGTAATATCTGTACCGTTTTGTGTATATTTATAGTCGTAGCAAAATGATGGGACATAAAGTTGAGTTTGAAGAGCATACATCCCGGGCATATATCCATCGCCATCAGTTTCAAATGTTATTGCTGTACTTGTTTGTTCGTGCTCAATTATATCGCTTACATCAAAAGTATCTATATCAATACCTAGGCTGTTTTGAGAGTAATCAGGTAAACCTGTTGTAACATAAGTTCCATTATTAGTAATTGAAGCATTCATAATATCGTTTGATGGATTATTCGGATTGTTATATAAGGTATGTTTTGTACCACCTTTATCCGTAATAGAGCCGCTATCACCTTCAGCAGTTTTGTCGCCTTCACCTGCGAATACTGCTAATGTTGATACCATATCGCCGTCTTTTGGTGTATAAAAACCACTTAAAGTTGAAGATACGTTATTTCCGACACCTGTATTTGAACTATCACATCCATTATCATTAGCGTAATTTTCTGCGGAACTTATATCATCACTTCCGGCAAAAGATGTATAACCATGAAAAACAGTTATATTATTAAATTCTTCATCAAAGTCTTTGTAAACAACTACCATAGACCATGCACCATAACTACCACCATTAGGTTTCCCGATTTGTGTAGCTATATCTCCAACCCAGTAATATCCACCGCCATGTTGATTAACATAGTCAGTTATATCAAGATAACTTTGATAATACATTCTAGAACTGTTAAAGTGTACCCAGTTCATTTCTCCGGATGTTGAACTTTGATATGAGTCATTTTCATGTTTATATTTTATGTTATGACCTAATTCTTTTTGTGCATCTGTCCAGTTGACCATATAACCTTGCCAATATAAACCGGCGTATAAAACTTCTTTTCCGTTTGGTACATCTAAATAAGCAGCAGATGAGTTAAAAATAGTAGCAGAACTATCAGTAGTCCCATCTATTGCATTGTCATCATAGTCATTGTTAATCATATTTATATCATTGTTTCTTGGTGTATCTGCATCTTGACATACACCGTCGTTATTATTATCAGCACATAAAACGGTATTTCCTATAAGCAAGAGTTTTGAGTACTCTTTTTCATTATATATCTGTGTAAATTCTTTAGGATTTGCACAAGTAAAGTTTGTAGCACAGAGAGTAGCAGATGATATATAAAGAAAAATTAATAAAATACGAAGTTTTAAGATAATCAAAACAACCTCCTAAGAGTTGATTTTAGTGCACACAAGAACAGGGCTCAGTTAAAAAGTAATAATTGTTATGTTATAAGCATATCATTATCGAGCAAATTGACTTAGTTTTCGCTTAATTGTTTAGGTTAAAATCTGTTTGTAATGGTTATAAAATGATATCTATTTTTGTAAAAAACTAGATATCTTTTCGGCTATACCGTATTTTGAGTCGTCTGAAAGAATTATTTGAGCAGCTTTTTTATTGTCTGTATTGAAGATTATCGGTCCTATGAAATTTACTACAGAATCTTCTATGGGATTTTGGATTAATACTATGTTGAGTGTTAAAATATTTGATTGTTCATCTACCTCTAATGTTTCTTGAACACTTGTTGGTACTTCAAAGTCATAATCACGAAGAACAAAAGGGTCTATTAGAGTAAAAGATAAATATTTATCTTCTACGGCTTGCATTTTCATAAATATATCATCAACTTTTTCTAAAGTAACCTCTTTTACATTTTCAAAACCTAAAAGTGGCAGAGCTAATTCAAATTTCATATATTAAACCTCATATTTTTACGATTAATTTTATAATTGTATCACTAAAAGCATAAATTGTACCTAGTTTAATATGTGTTATATATCTTTTAGATAAAATATCGACCTATTTAAATATAGGAATATAACATATTATGAATAACAAGTTAAAAATTTTATCTGTTTTTTTGGCATCAATGTTTTTACTAGGCGGATGTTCAAAAGAGTTAGAAGAATACAACAAACCGGCAATATACTGGTATACAAAAATTATTGAGTCAGTCGCTAGTTCAAACTATGAAAAAGCAGATGATTATTATGCCTCGTTACAGGGAGAACATATTGGTTCACCGCTTTTGGTAGAGGCAACTATGATTCTTGCTATAGTACATATGCAAAATGAAGAATATCTTTTAAGTGAGCATTTTTTAAATGAATATATAAAACGTTATGCAAATGCAAATGAAAAAGAAACGGCACAGTTTATGAAAATAAAAGCTAAGTATATGGCACTACCGCATCCAAGACGTGATCAGGCCCTTATTAAAGATGCTATTATAGAAGGGATAAAGTTTAAAAATACTTATCCAAATTCTATGTATACTCATGTTGTTGATACAATTTTAACTAGGCTTTATATGGGTGAAGCATCTTTAAATGAATCGATTGCTGATTTATATGATAGAGTTGATAAACATAATAGTGCAAAGTATTATAGAGAGTTAAAGCCTCAACCATGGATAAAATGGGATGAGATTGAACGTGCGCAGACTCCTTGGTATAGGTCATGGTTTGAAGGTGACGGTAGTGAAAGTTGGTATGGATTTTTAATTCCGGATACTAAAAGTGTAGTATCTCGTAATTCAAACGTAGAAGATAGCGAAGAAAAATAAGGATTTAAAATATGAATTTAAGTAATTATGGTGAATTCCCAGCAGATATACCTGTAATAGCGGAAGATGAGTTGTTTTTATATCCATTTATGATATCTCCTCTTTTTTTAAGTGATGAGGATAATATAGATGCTGCTACAAAAGCTATTGAAGAAAGTTCTCTTGTAATAGTATGCTCAACCAAACCAGGTCATGACGGAGAGAGAACATCTGATTCACTTTATGAAGCCGGTGTTATAGGTTCAATCATGCGTAAAGTCTCTCTTCCTGATGGACGAGTTAAAGTATTGTTTCAAGGCTTGGCTCGTGCTACAACACTTTATGAAGTCTCATCTAAGCCACATATAGCGCATGTTGCTGTATTAGAACCAATTAACAATGATTCTCCAAAGCTTGACGCTTTATTGGAAATAGTTCGTGAAAAAGTAAGAATGTTATCAGGTGTAAGTAACTATTTCCCGCCTGATCTACTTAGAACAATAGAAGAAAATCATGACCATAACAGAATTATTGATTTAATTTGTTCAACTGTTAAACTAAAAAAAGAACAAGCATATAAAATCTTCGTTGAAGTAGATACGGAAAAAAGATATATGCATCTTGTGGATTATCTTATAGAAGAGATTGAAGCAAATAAACTTCAAAAAGAGATAAAAAGTAAAGTTCATACAAAGATAGAAAAAGTAAATAAAGAGTACTTCTTAAAAGAGCAGTTAAAACAGATTCAAAAAGAGTTAGGTACTGATACTCAAAGAGAAGAAGAGATAGAAGAATACAGAAAGAAGCTAGAATCTAAAAAATCTAAGATGGATAAGGAGGCATACAAAGAGATAAATAAACAAATTGATAGATTCTCTCGTATGCATCCGGACTCTTCAGATGCATCTATGACCCAGACATATTTAGAATGGGTACTAGAGATTCCTTTTGGTGAGGAAGCTAAAAAAGCTCTGAAAGTAAATGATGTAAGTGAACAGCTAAATAAAGACCACTTTTCTTTAAAAAAACCAAAAGAACGTATAGTTGAATATTTTGCAGTTAAAGAGTTAATGGAACTACGTGGAATTAAAAGTGATGGAGGAGATGCAGGTGCTATTCTTTGTTTTAGCGGACCTCCTGGTGTTGGTAAAACTTCACTTGCAAATTCAATAGCCCAAGCACTTAAACGTCCATTAATCCGTATAGCCCTTGGTGGTTTAGAAGATGTAAATGAACTTCGCGGACATAGACGTACATATGTAGGAGCTATGCCTGGGCGTATTACACAAGGTTTAATAGATGCTAAAAAAATGAACCCTGTTATAGTCTTAGATGAGATAGATAAGGTCTCCCGCTCACTAAGAGGTGACCCTACAGCTGCTCTTTTAGAGATACTTGATCCTGAACAAAATAAAGAATTTCGTGACTACTATCTTAACTTTAATATAGATCTGCGTAAAGTTATATTTATAGCTACGGCAAATGATGTTGGAAATATTCCTGCACCGCTTCGTGACAGAATGGAGTTTATTACTATAAGTTCATATACGCCTCAAGAAAAATTTGAGATTGCAAACAGATACTTAATACCTCAAGAATTAAAAAAACACGGTCTAAAAAGAAGTGAACTTAGTATCTCTAAACCTGCTTTAAAAGAATTGATACACTCATATACACGTGAAGCAGGTGTAAGAAATTTGCGTCGCCGTTTAGCAGAGATGTCAAGAAAAGTAGCTCGTGATATTCTAGAAAATCCAGAGTTAAAAAAAGTATCGTTAAGTGTCAAAAATTTAAAAGACTATTTTGATAAAACAGTTTTTGAGATAGAAAAAACTACTAAAAAACCTGTAGTAGGTGTAGTGAATGGTTTAGCATGGACAGCAGTAGGCGGAGATGTATTAAAAATAGAATCAATTCGCATAAAAGGCAAAGGCATACTCACGCTAACAGGAAGCTTGGGTGATGTGATGAAAGAATCTGCAAGGATAGCTTTTAGTGTTGTAAAAACTTTGATTGATACTAATAAAATAGAGATTGATTCTAATAATATACCTAAAACTTTCAAAGAAAAAGAAGATAAAGTAAATGTCCCTTCAAGTGAAGTTTACAAACGTTATGATCTTCATGTTCACGTTCCAGACGGAGCTACACCAAAAGATGGACCTAGTGCTGGTATAGCAATGTGTAGTGTTATTGCCTCTATATTAAGCTCAAAAAAGATTCGCTCAGAAATAGCTATGACAGGTGAAGTCTCTTTAACAGGCGATGTGTTGCCAATTGGTGGATTAAAAGAGAAGTTGATAGCTGCTCATAAAGCCAATATGAGTAAAGTTTTAATTCCAAGTAAAAATTATGAGAGAGATTTAGAAGATATTCCAAAAGAGGTTAGAGATTCATTAGAAATTATTTCAGTAGGTCGTATTGAAGAAGTGTTAGCTGAAGTATTAATTTAGAGCAAAATTAATACTTTTTTAACAAACTACTGATAATATTTGATATAGTTATTGTCACAAAACTGTCAAATAAGGAAAAACATGAATAAAATAATCTATCCTCTAGTTGCATCTTTACTTTTATTAAGTGGTTGCGGTGATACGAAACCTGCAAATACAAAAAATGTACATAAGATGTTTCAAAGTGTTTCAAAAGAAAAAGCTGTACTTATTCAAAGCGGTAAGGAAAAACAATTTTGTATAAGATGTGGTATGGACTTAGTAAAATTTTATAAAACAAGTCATGCATCTCATAGTGAAGATGGAGAAACAAACTATCAGTATTGTTCAATTCATTGTTTAGAAGATCATTTAGGTGATGGAGTGGCACTTAAAAATCCAAAAGTTGTTGATGTTAAGTCTTTAAAACTGATTTCTGTAGCCGATGCTACTTATGTAGTTGGAAGTAAAGTTCGTGGTACTATGACTCGCGTTAGCAAGTATGCCTTTTTAAATAAAGAAGACGCTCTGGTTTTCCAAAAAGAAAACGGTGGTAAAATTATGGATTTTAATGGAGCATTATCAAAAGCAAAAGAGGATTTTGAACACTATAATCGTCACTAAACGATTACAGTTTCAATTTTTGCCTTAAGCTGATCTGCACGGATCGGCTTCATTAAAAAACCGTTTGCTCCATACTCTAAAGCTTCCCCTTTTTTTGTCTCATCAGTCGTTAATACAATGATAGGAAGTTGTTTTAGGTTTTCGTCTGCACGTACAACTTTTAGCATCTCTATACCATTCATAACAGGCATGATAATATCTAAGAGTATTAAGTCTATATCACTACGTGATTTTAATATACCTATAGCATCTGAGCCGTTCCCGGCTTCAATTACTTCAGAAACATTTCCGGTTTTCATTAGCATAGATTTCAAAAGTTTTAGGTTTATCATATCATCATCAACCGCTAATACATTTATTTGTTTAGACATTTGTTTTTTTCCTTATTTAATAAATTTTTCAAAAATTAATCTTAATAAATCTTTGTTAATTACATTCTTAATTACATCATCTACATATTCACTATCAGAATCTTTTTCAAGCATAGCTGGATCATTTATAAGAACTATTTTTGTATCCAGATTAGTTCTATCATTTGATATTCTAATCTCTTCTTTAATTTGTTTTGGAGAGATATCTTTTACCTCTTTATCATACATAACTAATTTATAGTTATCATTTTTAATAGCTTCTTTTAAATCATTCATAGAGTTTACGTGATGATAACTATATCCAAGAGAATAAAATATCTTTGTATATAATTTAGTTTCAAATTCACTTTTTTTAGCTAAAAGTATATCAGCTTTGTACTTAGGAGTATTATCTATTTCTTGTTTTATTTCTTTAACTTCCTCATTTATGGATATTTCTTCATCTGCTTTAATCTTATTATTATTCACATCTATAATAAAATCAGCTAAAAAATGGTTTAAAATATTTATAATTTCAGAACGTACAAGTGGTTTCGTTGTATATTCGTCAAGTCCTGCCGCTAAGAAACGTTCACGGTCACCTTTAAGTGCATTTGCAGTTAGAGCTACAATAGGTATATGTTTTTCTCCACTTGTTTGTTCATATTCTAAAATTTCAGCTGTTGCTTCAGTTCCATCTAAAAATGGCATTTGAATATCCATAAATACTAAATCAAATTTACCGTCTTTTCGTTTGGCAAAAGCTTCTAAACCATTGTTAGCTATAGTAACGTTAAGACCTAAATCTTCCAAAGTTTTTTTAATAAGTTTTTGGTTAATGATATTATCTTCTGCAATTAAAACATTTGCATTAAATCTACTGCTGCCTTCTGCAAATTTTTTGCGATTTGCTTTTTTAGTTTTTTTCTTCTCGACAATTGTTGAATCATAACTCTCAAGTGCTAGCCTTACTTTAGATATGTTAAGTGGTTCATAGAGAGTTTTGGATATATTGGCTCCAATTGACTCAACTTTTTTCATAAATGATGATTTTGTAAGTAGAATAAGTGATGGGTGAAGCTCTCCAAAGCGAATTAACTCATCATCAGATGTATATGAATAATCGACAAATAAGAAGTCATAATCTTCTTTATTCTTAATTTCATTAATATTATAAAAGACGTGATGGATTACACCAAAGTACTCAAGGTATTTAATTAAATTTTCATCTTGCTGTTTAGATTTATGGTCGTTTTTAAGAACTAATGCTTTAAGATTAGAGAATCCACCTTCAGAAGAATCATTTAGGGTCTCTATCTCTTCAAGCTCTATTGTAAAGAAGAATGATGTACCCTCTCCAGGTTCTGAATGCAGGTCAAGTTGACCACCCATTAACTCTATGAATCTAAACGAAATAGTTAGACCAAGACCTGTACCGCCATACTTTCTTGTAATAGAAGTATCTGCTTGAGAGAATGCCTCGAAAATTTTAGATTTTTGTTCGCTAGTAACACCAATACCACTATCTTTTACTTCAAATCTTATTCTAGTTTTTCCCTCTGACTGAGAGATTTCTTTTTTTATCTCAACGTTAATTGAGCCAGAGTTAGATGTGAATTTAACAGCATTTGAAAGAAGGTTTATTATAACCTCTTTAATTTTGGTCGGATCACCTTTGACAGGATGCTCTAAAGATGGATCAATGTAACAAGCAAGATCAATTTGTTTCTCAGCTGCACGTACAGAGTAAACTTCAACCGCACTTTCAAACTCTTCAATAGGATTAAATGCGATATCTTCAATCTCTACTTTATTAGACTCAATTTTAGACAAATCCAAAATATTATTTATAATTTCAAGTAGATTATCAGATGATTTTTCAATAATTTCTACAAATTCCGACTGTTCGTCACTTAATCCAGAATCTTTTAA
>JAPHSI010000219.1 GCA_026193155.1 Sulfurimonadaceae bacterium
AGACATTTATGTCTCATGCGTGGCACGAGGCATAAATGCTTAGATGTTATACAAAAGGCACATGAATGGACCAGTTAGACCTTAATCAAGATACCTTGCGGCAAAGAAGGAACATGGTCGTTACATCAGTACTCGTAATATTTATCAAACTTGCTGATGTGACATTTGGAAATAGTATTAGCTTCTTAGGTGCAACACTTTCTATAGGTAATCCTGAAATAATCTATAAAGGTATACTTATATTTCTTGCCTATTTTGTGTGGCGTTTTTATCAGTATTTTTCTACAGACAAGGCGTATGAGGCACTTCGTAACCAGTATAGAAAGCACATGAAGGTCCATACTTCAGTGAAAATAGTTCAGCTAATATGTAAGCCGAAAAACATACCGGGTTTGGTAGGGGAATGTCTCTATAAAGATTTAACCAAATCTGAACGCTTTACATATTCTATCGAGGTGGTAGCGACGGAAGAGTATAATCCAACTACTGGAGATATGGTAAAAGAAAAGTTTCAGGCAAATGTGCCACTAATAAAGATCGAGCTATATCGATTTCTATATATGATAATGTTTGCCTTTCGTGGTCGTATTATAACTGACTATTTCGTGCCATATTTGGTGTTGGCTTATGCTGTGTACATACAATTTGCATAACAATAAGCAGCAGCCACGCACGTTACACTCGCTGGACGCAGCGGAGCTGAGCCGCTGTGCAAGTCGTTATGCAAATCATGCGCTGTGCAACTAAAAGGAAATTTGATGAGCTTTGAAAAGCAGGCACAAGACTACTATGCAATGGCTCCGCTGATAGTTCTGGGAAGCGGAGCATCAGCAGCGTATGGCATGTCCGGCATGGGAGCTCTGGCCAATTATTTAATTGAGCATACCGATGTTTCTGATCTTCTTGAAAATGACCAAAGCAATTGGGTTAGTTTTTGTGATGCTTTGAATTCAGGGGTGGACTTGGAAACTGCTTTGCATCAGGTGCAAATATCCGAAGCGCTAACTGACAAAATCATTAACCATACATGGACTCTTATAAACAAAGAAGATCTGGATATATTTAAAAAGAGTCTTGAAGGGAATGACCGTTTTAGTTTAGGTATTCTGCTTTCGCATATGTTCAAATCAAGTATCTCTACCATTAACATCATTACCACGAATTATGACAGGCTCGCCGAATACGCTTGTGAAAAGGAAAATATCCACCATTACACTGGGTTTACACATGGTTATTTTCGCCAGCTAGCTCAACCAAGCGAAGTTAAAGTCTCACGTAAAGCAAATATATGGAAAGTGCACGGGTCTCTTGATTGGTTTGAGTCTCCATTAAAAGACGTTATCGGCCTGTCACACCTAGAAGAAATTCCGGTCGGATATTTTCCACAGATTGTGACGCCCGGAACTCAGAAATATCAAAGAACTCACCTTGAGCCATATCGTTCTATTATTAACAACGCTGACCTTGCCATAACTAGTGCGGCATCCTATCTATGTGTTGGTTATGGATTTAATGATGAGCATATACAGCCAAAACTTATGAGCAAATGTGCACGGCAAGGAGCACCAATTACTATCGTGACATACGCACTTTCAGAGGCCACAAAAAGGCATGTTATGAATGGCGGCGTAAATAACTACCTGGCAATTGAGCGTGGCGAACATGACGATCAGTCAGTGATATACAGCTCCCTTCAGAAAGAGCCAGTAGTTGTTGAAAAGAATTTATGGAGCCTCCAAGGCTATTTGACATTACTAATGTAGAGGTTAGAAAGATGCCAATTTTTAATTTTATGGATGATGACGCACTAGGAAAAGTGGCATCTGTTGATACGGCTACAGTAATTGTAGATGTAGACAACGTGGATCAACTGAAAAGGTTACAGGTAAATCATTTGGCTGTTTTGCAAAGCAGTCGGCCAGGACAACACCTCATAGGATTAATTGTTCAAGTTACAAGAAAGAAGGCTATGTCTGAGATAATTGATGAGGGAGTTGTTGATCAGTCCCCAGAACTCAATCTCTGTAAGATCGCTCTCATTGGTACTTTGTTGGATCGCGATGGCGAAAAAGAGAGCGTTTTTCGTCGAACACTTGAATCGGTTCCTGAAATTGATGCTAACTGTTTTTCACTGGAGGGGGAAAACCTAACTGGATTTATGAGAACCCTCTCAAGTATTGCTGACGATGGAAATGCTTTAACCCTTGGAAAATATACTCTAGATGAGCATGCGATTGCTTACCTAAATGGTAACAAGTTTTTTCAGCGTCATGCATTCATAGGCGGAAGCACGGGATCGGGAAAGTCATGGACTACCGCAAGAATAATCGAACAAATGGCAGGGCTGAGCTCTGCAAATGCGATAGTGTTTGATCTTCATGGTGAATACTCCCCGCTAGTAGGGGATGGTATTCAGCAGCTAAAAGTTGCTGGTCCCGCTGATGTAGAAGCAGGACGAACTTTGGATGACGGTATTCTTTACCTTCCTTACTGGTTGCTTTCCTACGAAGCTTTGGTGTCAATGTTTGTTGACCGTAGTGATCAAAATGCGCCTAATCAGGCGATGATTGTGGCTAGAGAGATAAATCAATCAAAGCGTAAATATTTAGAAGATTATGGGCATAATGATATATTGACGCATTTTACTGTCGATAGCCCTGTTCCTTTTGACTTGCACGAACTTCTTGATAGGTTGAATTATATAAACACCGAGATGGTTCAAGGCGCTAGACCTGGGTCGGAGAAACAAGGCGAGTTTTTCGGCAAGTTGGCGAGGATGATATCGCGCTTAGAAAATAAAATTTCCGATCGTCGGCTTGGTTTTCTTTTCAATGGCGGCGATGACATAATGGATTTCTCTTGGCTAAGCCGGCTGTCTACAAAGCTGTTGGGAAGCGCCTCCGAAAACGGAAGAGCCGGTATTAAAATTGTCAATTTCTCAGAAGTACCTTCGGACATACTCCCACTAATAGTTTCATTGGTCGCTCGCGTTGCATTTTCAGTCCAGCAATGGACTCCAGGGGAGTTGCGGCATCCAATAGCCTTGCTTTGCGATGAAGCACATCTTTATATGCCGCAAAAGAGCTCGGCCGACTCGGCTGATAGCGTATCAATTGAAATATTCGAACGAATTGCAAAAGAAGGCCGAAAGTACGGTGTAAGCCTCGTAGTGATCAGTCAAAGGCCGTCCGAGGTAAATAAAACCATGCTGAGTCAGTGTAGTAATTTCATTTCTATGAGGCTAACAAATGCAGAGGACCAAGGGGTTATTAAAAAATTACTTCCGGATAGTTTAGGCGGATTTGGCGATATTCTTCCAACCTTGGATACTGGCGAGGCGTTGATAGTCGGTGATGCTAGCTTGCTTCCAAGTAGAATAAGAATTGACGAGCCACTGAATAGGCCGAACAGTGGGACTGTGGATTTTTGGGACGAATGGCAGGCACCAGTAGAAGAAGGACGACTTCCGTTAGCTATAGACAATTGGCGCAAGCAAAATATTCAATAATGCATAACAATTTGCTGTACTCGGCCCCAACTACGCGCCGCATGCTTGTGGCTTGCTGCGCAAACTTTACCACAAGCATGCTCTGCTACGTTGGGCCGGTAAGAAAAACTAGGACACCCACAGATTCGCATTGGTTTCAAAGTATGGGTGGCCACTATTACGCTTTCGTGGCACGAGGCATAAATGCTTAGATGTTATGAGTAAAAGTAAATACGATGAAGCGAGAAATGGATTTA
>JAPHSI010000238.1 GCA_026193155.1 Sulfurimonadaceae bacterium
AAAGATGTAGTGATTTAAACTTGTATACTTATGAAGTTTTTTTTGAAACTATGGCTAGTTACGCAATTAATGAATCAATAAAAAAACTGCAAAATATTATCTATATAGATTGTTTTGAAGATAAATATAAAATATTAAGATTAAGGATTATAAATTGAGCGCATATATAAACAGCTATGAAGTTGCTTGTGATGCCGGTGATACCGCAGGTTTAATGGATGCTATTTATAACAAAAATTCAGCTATCAGTATAGATACCTCATACCTTGAAGGAGAGGCTGTCGGACTTGGTATTATGCCAAAATACGATGACTTTTATGAAACTATGGGTGATGTAGTTCAAAAGATACTGGATAAATCAAACCTGAATAACTTTCACAATACTCTTTTAATCCTCGGCTCATCTGTCGGCGGGATGCAAGAAAGTGAAAAAATATTCTTCCGTGATAAAAATTATAAAAACCTGGATCCAAAAAGACATTCTATACATGTTCTTAGCGATTACCTTACGGATAGATTTGACTTTTATGATACACGTTCAATATCAACGGCTTGTACATCAAGTGCAAATGCACTTTTATTAGCCAAAAGACTTATTGATGTAGATGCATATGAGAATATTTTAGTTGTGGGTGCGGATGCATTATGTTATACAACTGTACACGGGTTTCATTATCTTAGTGTATTATCAAATGAAAAATGTCGTCCATTTGATAAAGAGAGAAGCGGTATGAATGTAAGTGAAGCAGTAGCAGGCTTGCTAATTCAAAATATCAAAACAACAGATTCTATAGAGTTAAAAGGTGTCGGTGCAAGCAGTGATGCATACCATATGACAAATCCTGACCCAGAGGCAAAAGGTGCTATTTCATGTATGAGTGCAGCTATAAAAGATGCAGGTTTAACTCCAAATGATATTGATTATATAAATGCTCACGGAACAGCAACTGTGGCAAATGATAATGTAGAGGCATTTGCTATCGAGTCCTTATTTGACAAAACATATGTAAGTTCAACAAAAGCTATAACAGGTCATACACTTGGAGCAGCGGGTGCAATAGAGGCTGTAGTTTCTTGTGAAGTTTTAAAACGTTCATTGATTGCTCCTCAAACAGGTTTAGTAGAAGCTGAAAATAAAAATATAAATTTGGCTTCAGAGGCTGTTAAGTATGAAGTAAAAAATGTTATTAGCAACTCTTTTGCTTTTGGCGGGAATAATACTTCAATAGTAATGGGGGTATGTTAGTGAAAAAAGTAGCCCTGAAAATTGTAAGTGCAGCAAAAATAGCAGCACCTGTTAAAATTGAAAACTTAGATGAAAAAAGAATCGTTCCAAAAATGCTTCTTCGCCGAAGATTAACAAGAAATGCTAAAATTATGTTATATCTAAGTGATAAATGTAATTTTAGCGGTGGTAAAGTCGTATATGGGAGTTGCTATAGTGAGATTCAAGAAACTGTTGTAATCTCAAATGCTATTTTAAATAAAGAGCCTATTTCACCTACATCTTTTCAAAACTCGGTTTATAACTCTGCTCCATCATACTTTTCACTTGTACACAATGATAAAGATGAGATTATAACTATATCTTCTGGTATGCACTCTTCACGAGATGCATTAAAAACAGCAGCTCTTCAAGCTTTGGTTTCGGGAGAGAAAGTTTTATGTGTAGCAACGGAGTGTTTAAATATTGAGCGTATAGAAGAGGTAAACAGGTGTACTACATTTTTAGAAGCAGGAGCTGCCGTTGTACTTGAGATAGATAAAGATGCAACAGATGCACAGGAGATAAAAGGTAGTGGAGATGATGGAATAATTGAGTCACTTCAAGATTTGGTTAAAGTAGTAAATATGTATGAAAATGGTACGAAAAACGTACTAATTGAACTTTAAAAAGGATAAAAATAAATATGGTAATAGATAACAAAACAGTTGCATATGAAAACTTCATCTATGATGAGAAAATAACACTGAGTGATGATCCGGAGTTTATAGCATTTATAAATGCAGGACACGACTTTTTAATTGAAAATATTAAAAATGGAAGACCTATTTACGGAGTAACTACAGGTTATGGTGAGGCCGGTCAAAACTATGCGGCATTTGAAGAAGCACAAGAGTTACAAAAAAACCTTTATAGTTTTCACGGATGTGGTGTAGGTGCAAACTTAAGTGCAAATATTTCTAAAATAATGGTGACTATCCGTATGATTAGTTTATCAAAAGGTAGAAGTGGAATCAGTTATGATTTACTTAAGCGTTTTGAGCTGCTTTTAGAGAAGAAAATATATCCTGTTATCCCGGCTCAAGGCTCGGTTGGAGCTAGTGGTGATTTAACTCCACTTTCATATATTGCCGCTGTTATTGCGGGTGAGCGTGAATGTTATTATAATGGCGAAATCAGAAATACTGAAGATGTTTACAAAGAACTTGGAATTGAACCGTATGTGTTTAAACCAAAAGAAGCTCTTGCTATTATGAACGGTACAGCTTCAATGAGTTCAATTGCTATTGACTCTATTGAAAAATTTGAGACACTTCTTAATTCTATGGAGAGTTTTGTTGCATCTATATTTGAACTTTTACTTTGTGACATAACTCCGCTAGAACCGTTTGTACACGATAGTAAACCGTTTGATGGTCAAAAAGCAGTAGCTGCGAATGTTTTAGCAAAATGTGAAGGTTCTAAACTTACTCACGAAGCATTCAGCAGATATGAAAATTTTCACCTTGAAGCTGAACAAAATATCCAAGACAGATACTCTATCCGTTGTGCTCCGCAAGTT
>JAPHSI010000263.1 GCA_026193155.1 Sulfurimonadaceae bacterium
GTTTTGTTAATGAGCGTGTTGTACCGCCATAACCAAAAAGCGAAACTCTTTGCATCTAGCGTATCTTTAGAGTTATTAGGGCTATAATATTGGATAAAACAGATATTATCCAAAATCTAACGATAATTTTGTTTTCAGCCCAGTTCTTCATCTCAAAATGATGATGTATTGGAGCCATTAAAAAGACTCTTTTTTTGCGAAGTTTATAACTTCCTACTTGGAGTATTACGGATAGTGTCTCTATAACAAAAATGGACCCTATTAAAAGTAGTAAAATCTCACTTTTAGTGATAATAGCTAAGTAGCCTAAAAAAGCACCGATCGTAAGTGAGCCACTATCACCCATAAATACTTCTGCTGGGTGGCAGTTATGCCACAAAAAGCCTGTTAATGCACCCTTAAAAGCTGTGGCAACTATACTTACTTCTCCAACAGGAAAATTAGGCATTAAAAGATATTCACTTATTTTTGCATGACCTGTTATGTATATAATAATAGAAAAGCTTGAAAGAGCTGCTATTGAGGGTACAGTTGCAAGACCGTCCAGTCCGTCTGTAAGGTTTACGGCATTTGATGCAGCAATAATAACTAATATCCACAATATGATAGACAAGCTACCCATATCTAAAACAGCCGTTTTTATAAATGGTATATATAATTGGGTGTCAAAATCTACATAAAAACATAAAAAACACGCAATTACAAGTGATGAGAGTAGTTGTAAAAGTAGTTTTGTTCTAGCCTTAAGTCCTGCTAAGTTTTCATTTTTTTTGATTTTTGCGTAATCGTCTTGAAAACCTATAAGTGAAAAAAGTATAAGAGTTAATAAGGCTCCAACAGCATAATAATTTGAAAAATCAACGGTTAGAATCGAAGCTAATATAGTAGCTGAGATAAAGACTATACCACCCATCGTCGGAGTGGAAGCTTTAGCTTGATGGCGTTCAGGTGCCCAGCCGTTTATAGGTTGTGTACTTGAAGTTTTTTGTGCCCAACGAATAAATTTAGGCATAAAAAATAGTACAAAAAATAAGGCAAGGAAAAAAGATACACCGGCACGTATAGTGATGTATCCAAGTAGGTTGATATCTAAAAATTCATATAGCCAATATAACAATTTAATTATCCATTAGTTAAATTAAAAGCATGATTATAGTATAATCTCACAAAAATTTTTGTTAAAGGATGAAATTTGTCAAAAAAAGCAGTATTGGTTATTACTGATGGCATTGGTTACAGCTCGAAGACAGAGTACAATGCTTTTTTTAACGCAAATAAACCAAATTACGATAAATTATTCGCCAATACACCACACTCTTTGATAGATACTTTTGGTCTAAGTGTTGGATTGCCTGAAGGTCAAATGGGAAATTCAGAAGTTGGACATATGACTATTGGAAGTGGTAGAATTTTATATCAAGACTTAGTGAAAATTTCACTTGCCCTTCAAGAAAAAACTTTAAAAGATAATATCGAATTTAAAAATATATTAGGAAGCTCAGATAGATTACATTTAATAGGTCTTATGAGTGACGGTGGGGTACACTCCCATATAGAACATTTTATGGGAATAGCTGATTTAGCTGCAGAAGAAGGCAAAGAAGTTTTTCTACATCTAATAACGGATGGAAGAGACGTAAGTCCTACTTCAGCTCAAAAGTATTTAGAAATTGTAGAAAAACATGTAAATGAAAAAATCAAAATAGCTTCAATCAGCGGTAGATTTT
The DNA here is from genome assembly GCA_026193155.1 of Sulfurimonadaceae bacterium. Classification (GTDB taxonomy): domain Bacteria; phylum Campylobacterota; class Campylobacteria; order Campylobacterales; family Sulfurimonadaceae; genus Sulfurimonas. Next base: position 1,728 of record JAPHSI010000263.1, read on the forward strand.
ATACTATGGATAGGGATAACAGATGGGAAAGAGTCCAGCTTGGTTATGACGCTATAGTAAATGCAAATCCTAAAACAGATTACACACCTGAAGGTTATATCGGAAATTCGTATGCATTGGGTGATACCGATGAATTTGTAATGCCAACTGCTTTTGCAGGATATGACGGTATGAAAGACGGTGATAGTGTTTTAACGATAAACTTTAGAAGTGACAGAATGCGAGAGATAGTATCTGCTATAGGCGATAGTGGATTTAGCGGTTTTGATACAAAACGTTTAGATGTAAATCTAGCTACTATTACAGAATATGACAAGAGTTTTTTATATCCTGTTTTATTTAAAAAAGAAGCACCGCAAAATACTTTGGCAGAAGTCATTTCTAAAAAAGGTTTGAGACAGCTTCATACGGCTGAAACTGAAAAATATGCCCATGTTACTTTCTTTTTAAACGGTGGAATTGATGAACCTTATGAGAATGAGACAAGAATCTTAATACCTAGCCCTGATGTAAAAACGTACGATATGAAACCAGATATGAGTGCAAAAGAGGTTGGCGAGGTAGTTTTAAAAGCTATGGATGATGAGTATGACTTTGTAGTTGTAAATTTTGCAAACGGTGATATGGTCGGACATACAGGTGATTTTGAAGCGGCAAAAACTGCGGTTGAAACTGTAGACGCAGAGATTGGTGCAATTTTTGAAAAAGCCAAAGAAAATGATTATGCTTTTATCTTGACAAGTGATCATGGAAACTGTGAAGAGATGAAAGATGATAACGGTAATGTTTTAACAAACCACACGGTTGGAAAAGTATGGTGTTTTGTTGAAGCGGATGGTGTAAGTAAAGTTGAAGCAGGTGGATTAAACAATATAGCACCTACTGTTTTAAAACTTATGGAAATAGATGTGCCTAAAGAGATGGATCACTCTTTAGTATAGATAAAATTTAAATTTAGGAGATAATAGTAGAATGAAATTTACTGGAAAAAATGTTTTAGTTACAGGTTCAAGTCGTGGTATTGGTGCAGAGATTGCAAAAACTTTAGCAGGTTTTGGTTTAAAAGTTTGGATTAATTATAGAAGCGGTGCAGAGGCTGCAGATGCTGTAAAAGAAGAAATTGAAGCTGCAGGCGGTAAAGCTGCTGTTATCGGTTTTGATGTAAGTGATGAATCTGCATTTATAGATGCACTTAAAACTATTAAAGATAGTGATGGTGAATTGGCTTATCTTGTAAATAATGCAGGTATTACAAACGATAAACTAGCACTTCGTATGAAAACAGATGATTTTATGAGTGTTATAGATGCCAATCTTAAATCTTGTTTTATCGGTTGTCGTGAAGCTATGAAACTTATGAGAAAGCAAAAATTCGGCTCAGTAGTAAATATAGCATCTATAGTAGGTGAGACAGGAAATGCCGGTCAAACAAACTATGCTGCATCTAAAGGTGGTGTAATTGCTATGAATAAATCATTTGCACTTGAATCTGCAACAAGTGGAATTCGTTTTAATACAATCACTCCGGGTTTTATTGCTACAGAGATGACTGAAGTTTTAAGTGATGATGTAAAAGAAGCAGTTAATTCTAAAATTCCAATGAACAGAATGGGTGAAGCAAAAGAAGTAGCTGAAGCTACGGCATTTTTGTTAAGTGATTATTCAAGTTATATCACAGGAGAAACTTTAAAAGTTAACGGCGGAATGAATATGGCATAACTTTTCATTTAAGAAAAGTTTGTTATAATTGCGAAATAAAATAAAATACAGGA
>JAPHSI010000246.1 GCA_026193155.1 Sulfurimonadaceae bacterium
AGAGGACATCAGATCTTTCGCCAGCTTTGCGGGCTTGATATTTTTGTATAGAATATCCATGAGCTGATGTTCTGTTTGAGCCAGCGTTTTATCTTTTATAGATGCGGCCGACGCATAAGCATGCCCGCCACCGCCGAAATAAGATAAAATCGTGGCGACATCGACTTCCGATATTCGACTTCTGGCAACAATGTAAATTTTATTGCCCATTCTTGACGATTTTCTTCTCTTTGAGCTAAGAACATTGCTATAGCCATAAACATATGTTGTGGAAGCTCTATGGGATCTGAATTTCTATCTTTAATAAGGTATCTATCGTAGAGGGTCTTTACGCCAAGGTAGTTAAATAACATATCACGTTCAGGTCTTATATGTTTATCTAGCTCTTCAAGGTCATACATCTCCTTTAGTCCCAAAAGTAACCTACCCTCTTTCTCACCTTTTTCGAAATATTTCTCAAGCGAACAATAGCCTGAGAAACCGTTTACTTGATGATATAAGTTAAACATAAATAATCTTGAAGCAACAAAAGTCCAGTTAGGTGCATCTATATCTATTTTATCCACAGCAGTTTTAATAAGAGTCTGTTGTATCTCTTTGGATGTAATACCATCTCTAAAATGGATTTGTGCATCAACTTCTAATTCACTTTGGCTTACATTACTTAAACCTTTTACGGCTGCCGATGTATATTTTTGAATTTTTGTGATGTCTAATGGCTCTGTTCTACCATTTCTTTTTATAACTGTAATCATTTATACTTCCCTGCGTTATATGTTTAATTTTTTAGGTAATTATTGAGTTAATAATTAGATAAAAAATCATGTAAATAATTTTAGATTTTATCTGAAATAATCTAATAGTAAACTTTAAAAATAATGAATTTTAAACTAAATTTTGACATATAATTTGATGTGATATTTAGCATTATTTATAAAGCGAGAAAACAGTTTTTAACTTTTGTTAGGATATGTTTTTGTTATAAATAATTTGTATGTTTTATGAACTGTTTTGTAGATATGGTTTTGATTACCTAAGGCTTATTAAGTACCAAAAAATAATCTATTGTAGTTTTACGGGCAACATATTTTTGAAGGACTAAGTAAAAGTTGTAGCTTAGATTACCTAAATCGCGTTTACTATAATTATGCGATTTACATGCTAAAAATTCTTTTACTATAGTTTTACGGGTTACAGATTTTCTAGAGAAAATCCGTACTCCTGCAAACTATGAATTTTTAGCAAAAACTCTATTGAAGATAGCATCTACATTTTTAGTGTAGTATTCATAATTAAAGCATTCACGAATTTCTTCTTCACTTAGTTTACTTCTTAATTCATCATCAGCAAGTAAATGGTTAAGGTATAAAGACTCACCTTTTTCATTGATGGTAGGTTTACCCTGTTTTATTTCATCCCAAACTTTCATAGCATTTCTTTGAACTATTTTATAGGCATCTTCACGACTTACACCTTGAAGTGGAAGTTCAAGTAGTACACGTTGAGAAAATACAAGTCCACCTGTTTGGTTTAGGTTTTTCATCATGTTCTCTGGCATAACAGTTAGATTTGCTATAACGTTATTCATACGATGAAGCATAAAGTCAGTAGTGATAAATGCATCCGGTAACCAGAAACGCTCAGTAGAAGAGTGAGAGATATCACGCTCATGCCACAGTGCTACATTTTCCATAGCAGGATTTGCATAAGCTCTAATCATTCTTGCAAGACCTGTAATGTTTTCCGTTAAGATAGGGTTACGTTTATGTGGCATTGCAGATGAACCTTTTTGGCCTTTTGCAAAATACTCTTCAGCTTCATATACTTCTGTACGTTGAAGGTGTCTAACTTGTACGGCAAACTTTTCAATTGAAGAAGCAAGCAGTGCTAATGTAGTTGCAAGCCTTGCATATCTGTCACGATGAACAACTTGATTAGAACAAGGTTCAGGCTTAAGACCTAACTCTTCCATAGCCAACTCTTCAAGTTCTAACGGTGCATGAGCAAAGTTACCCATAGCTCCTGAAATTTGACCGACAGATATAACTTCCATAGTCTCTTCCAGGTTTTTAAGGTGACGTGCAACTTCATCATACCAAACTGCTAAAGTTAGACCAAATGTAATTGGTTCACCATGTATACCGTGGCTTCTTCCAACCATTAAAGTAAATTTATGTTCTTCTGCTCTTTTTTTAATAGACTCCATTAACATCTTCACATCATCTATTACTATGTTTAAAGAATCTCTCATCTGAAGTGCTACACCTGTATCAACTGCATCTGAAGATGTCATACCGTAATGGAACCATCTTGACTCATCCCCAAGTGATTCTGATACACTTGTATTAAATGCAATAAGGTCATGCTTAGTAATTGCTTCAATCTCTTCAATACGCTCTACAGAGAATGTTGCATTCTTTACAATTTTATCTGCATCATCTTGAGGAATCTTTCCAAGTTTTGCCCAAGCCTTTACAGCAGCTTTTTCAACTTCTAGCCATGCAGCGTATCTTGCGTGTTGCGTCCAATTTTTACTCATTTCTTCACGAGCGTATCTTTCTACCATCTATATAACCTTATCTTTATTATTTGTGTATAATTCCATTTATACGAAGTACGAAATTGTACAAAAATGTACGTAAAGATATGATTAAGCATACTAAGTACTTTTAAGGAAATAATACTTGCCATTTAAACTAAAGCGTTTTTACAGCCCGACAAAACAAAGAGCTTTTAAATTTCTTATAGATGAACTTGGAATAACTCAAAAACAATCCCAGCGTGATATTGCTAATGGCAGACTATTTATAAATGGTAAGCCTATGACAAAACCTACAGCTGAAGTTGAAGGTGAGTTTGAGTTCGTAGTGTATGAACCAAGTACTAGAGGATTAAAACCTATAAGAGTAGAAGATAAGTTTGTAGTGTTTGATAAACCTAGTGGAGTTTTAATTCACCCTCAAAATAGAAATACTGAGTACTCTTTAGTCGATGAATTAAAATATCAGTTTGGATTAGATGCAAATATAGCTCACAGGATAGATCAGGAAACAAGCGGATTGGTTTTATGTGCGAGAGATAAACAAAGTGAAAAAGATATAAAAGCTATGTTTGAGTTTAGAGATATGAATAAAACTTATTTAGCTTTAGTTCATGGAGAGTTTAAAAATGAATTAACTGTAGATGAGCCTCTTTTGAGACGTGAAGATGAAAGTGCCATAGTTAGAATGGTTGTAAAGGTTCACGTTGAAGGAAAGCCTTCTAAAACATATTTTAAGCCTTTAAAGTATTTTGCGGATAAAGATATGACCTTGGTTGAATGTAAGCCTTATACTGGACGACAACATCAAATACGTGTACATTTGTTTCATGTGAAACATTCAATAGTTGGTGATCCTATATATGGTCAGAAAGAAATTGATGTACTTAGGTTTCTAAATAAAGAGATATCTATTGAGGATAGAAAAAAGCTCAGTGGATCAGCTAGACTTATGCTTCACGCTTCTAAGTTAAATTTTGATTTATACGGTAAGAGTTATAAAGTATGCAGTGAAAAAGATTTTATCAATGAAGTATATAAGGTAGTTAAATAAGCAATTGCCTTTTGTTTCTACTGTTTTAAGCCTCCATGGTTTTTTCAGACAACATTTTTGGTTCTAAATATATAAAAAACAAGTACTTATTTTTGTTTTAGGGTTCTAATGTGAATAACTTTTGTCTTTAAAAGTATTGTTTTTTTAACACTTGTTATTTTTTATTATAATGATTTTTGAAAAGCCCTGTTTTTAGGGCTTTAAGCTATGTTAAAGCTATTTAATTAAGCATTAATTTAGATAAAAAAACTCTTAAATATATGAAATATTTTAAAATTTATTATCAATATAGATTTATGTTATTCACAACTTAGAACAATGTGTGAATAATACACACTTAAGGTATTTTAAGTGTGTTAATTATATTTATTTAAGATTATTTTGCAACACATCGAGGATTATTTTTCTATAAGAAAAAGAGGGTATTATTATATTTATAAACGACCTTCCTGGTGTGTTGGTCGTTTTGACTTATACTTTATTATATCTTTTAATGATTTTCTTCACGCGGTTTTTTAATTTACGTAATGCTTCAACACTTGTTTCACCATCTGCAGTTAAATTTTCAAAGCCATCATCAAATTGAGCTTTAGCTATCCAACCAATTTTTTTATGATACTTAATACCTACAAAACGGATATCTCCAAAGTGTTCTTCACAAAGATCATAAATACGTTTAATACGTTCTGTGTTAGTTTTTTTATTTAGTTCAGCCATTAGTATACTCCTTATATTTATTTATGCATTTTATCATAATAAAATTACAATATCCTAATCTTCTTTTGAATCATCAGATGTAGCTACTTTCATAAAACCTATTACACCTACAGCAAATACAGCTATTAAAAAGACTATTTGAAATACTTCAATATAACTCATTAAATTTCCTTGTTTTTCTCTTTAAGCTGACCACATGCAGCTGATATATCTATACCTTTTGAATCACGTATGGTACATAGTAAGCCATGTTTAACTAGATATTCTTGAAAGTTAAGCATATCTTTTAATTCAGGTCTATCATAAGTAGTGCCTGGATAAGGATTAAAGTATATCAGGTTTACCTTTGCTTTAATACCGTGTAAAAGTTTAACTAGCTTCTTGGCGGAAGCTATATCATCGTTCTTATTTTTTATAACAAGATATTCAAACATTACACGTTTGCGTGTATCTATAGGGAAGCGTTTAACGGCCTCTATTATAGAGTTAATATTGTGAGCTTTGTTCATAGGAATAAGCTCTGTTCTTAATTCATCATCTACTGCGTGAAGAGATATCGCTATATGTACACCCAGGTCCATTGCTCCAAGTTGGTCTATTTTATTGCTAAGTCCGCTTGTAGAGACAGTTTGACGTTTACCGCTTATAGCAAGGCCGTCTTCTTCTTTAAATATCTCTATGGCCTTTGCTAGGTTACTTAGGTTATCTAGAGGTTCACCCATACCCATATATACTATATTTATCTTACGATTATGTTTATGCTCATTATCGCGTTTAAGTGCTACTACCTGCCCTACTATTTCACCAGCACTTAAATCCCTGGTAAAACCGCCTTTTGCTGTTAAACAAAACGAACACCCTACTTTACATCCAACCTGAGTTGATACGCAGATAGTATACTTAGCTTCTTGACTTAGTTTTCCTGATTCATCATAGATATCATCTTTCATTTTAAGCCATACTGTTTCTACTGTTTTACCATCTTGAAGTTCAAAAAGATATTTTATAGTGCCATCTGAGGATTCTTCTTTTTTGATTATTTTAAGAGGTTCTACTATATATTTTTGTGCTAACTCTTCTTTTAAAGCTTTAGGTATATTTTTCATGTCATCATAATCGGATGCGTAGTTATGGTATAACCAACCAAGTATTTGTTTTACACGAAATGATGGTTTAATAATGCCAAATAACTCTTCTTTTGTATAATCAAGAAGAGATGGTCTAAGTTCTGTTATACTGATGTTAGCTCCTTGATTCTATTTTTAACATGAATACTTAAAAGCTCTTTCGCTTTGGCATGGTTATTTAAAAAATCCTTATGTGCGTTTTTGTTAGTGAAGTTGGTTATACAGAAAACTCCACCAGCTGGTATATTAAATTCCTGTGCTATTTTTAAAACAGAGTAAAACTCCATATTTTCAATCTCTACACCAAACTTTAGAAACTTTTTTGTTTGATCTTTACAAGTTGAAATATAGTTTGATGAGTTTACAACTATATCTTGAGTGTTAGTTGTGTTAGTAGATACTACATTATCAAGTGGTGTATATGCACAAGCGTCTAAAAAAGCAAGTTCGATGTTAGAGGCCGTTTTGGATTCTACTATATCAAAAATATTGTGATTACCGTAGCTACCGGCTGTTCCTACAAAGAGTAGAAATTCGGGTTTATCAAACAAACATAGACGTGTTATATTCATAGCTGATTCTATAAGACCAACTCCCATTGGAGTGGCAAAATCAAATGTTTCATTATTTCCGGCGCAGATAATTATGATATATCCTTTTTCTTAGTATTACTTTCTTTATATTTAAATTTAGTAGCTTAAATGTTTCATGTGAAACAACTTAAAGTCTTACAGCTATCCCTTCATTATTTAAGTAATGTTTTAAATCCATTATATCAATTTCTTTGTAGTGAAAGATACTGGCAGCTAGTGCTGCATCTGCACCATGCTCAAACGCATCTTTTATATGTTCCATTGTTCCAGCACCACCACTAGCGATTACAGGTACGTTTACAGCTTTTGATATCTGCTCGGTAATGTTTAATTCAAAACCAGCTTTTGTACCATCTGCATCCATTGACGTAAGCAGTATCTCTCCACTTCCTCGTTGTACAACTTCTTTTGCCCACTCAACTGCATCTATACCGGTGTCCACACGTCCACCATTTAGATAAACATTATAAGAGTCTCCAGTCTTTTTAACATCTATGGCTGTTACTATGCACTGACTGCCAAAACGTTTAGCACCTTCGTCTATAAGTTCAGGACGTTTTATGGCAGCAGAATTAACGCTTACTTTATCACAGCCTACATTTAGGAGTTTGTAAATATCGTCAAGTTTTCTGATTCCACCACCTACTGTTAGCGGTATAAATATTTCGCGTGCTACTTCAGCTACTATATCAACTATAGTATCACGGTTATCACTAGATGCTGTAATATCTAAAAAAGTAATCTCATCAGCACCTTCTTTGTTATAACGTTTAGCAACCTCTACAGGATCACCTGCATCTTTTAGACCAACAAAGTTAACGCCTTTAACAACTCTACCGTCTTTTACATCAAGACATGGGATAATTCTTTTTGCAAAATAGCTCAAGTTAACACCTTTTATATAATGGTGTAATTATACAATTATTAGCTTATATTTTGATGGATAAGACTATGATATTAGTAAATTAAAAATTAATTTATAATTTATAATTTACAGTTATAATATAGAAATTTGTTTTTTAATATTAAAAAAAGGTAATTATGATGGATAAGGAACAAATCCTTGAACAACTAAGAGCTGCTAAAACCGCTCATATAAAATGGGTTCAAAAAGCTAAGCTACTTATCAATGGAATTGAAGTTGATAAAGATGCAATTCCAGTAAATTCAACCGAGTGCAAATTCGGTGTATGGTTTTATAGTCAAGGCCAGATTTTAAATGCTCTTTCAAATAATCCAATGGAGTGCATGAACTCTATAGAACAATTGCATTTTGAATTACATGATATTTATATGCATATTTTTAATATATATTTTTCCAAACCTGAGGGTGGTTTTTTATCAAAATTATTTGGAAAGAAAAAACAAATTACTGATATTGAAGCTGAAAAAGCACAAACATATTTTATAAATATGGAAGATATATCTAAAAAATTATTAGATGAAATTAACAGGCTTGAACGAAGAATCCTAGCAATACCGGAAGAGAGAATTAAGGAACTTATATAAAAATTAACTATTTGTAAGCAAATTTAGGATAAACTATCCTTTATGAATGAAAATAGTGTAGTAGCCAAAAAGAAGTTTGGTCAAAACTTCTTAAAAGATGAGAGTGTATTACACAAGATCATCCAATCGAAGCCCAATAGTAACAACAAAATAGTTGAAATTGGACCTGGTTTAGGTGATTTAACTAAATATTTAGTAGATGTCGGAAGTGTTGAAGCTTTTGAGGTCGATACCGATTTATGTAAGATATTACAAGAAAAATTTAAAAATGAGATCAATACCAAGCAACTCCACCTTAATTGTGGGGACGTGCTCAATGCTTGGAAGAGTAGCTCAAATGGAAATTTAATAGATGAGCCTTATGATTTGGTAGCAAACTTACCTTATTATATTGCTACAAATATTATTTTAAAAGCACTCGCTGATACAATGTGTAAAAATATTCTTGTAATGACACAGCTTGAAGTAGCAGAAAAATTTTGTGCAGAGGCTGGTGAGAAGGTATTTGGTTCTTTGGGTATAATAACTCAAAGTGTAGGATGTGCGGCAATAGTCGTAAAAGTTCCTCCAACTGCTTTTGAACCACCTCCAAAAATTGATTCTGCGGTTTTTTTAATTGAAAAAGATAAAGATAGATCTGATAAAGCTTTCGAGGATATGCTTAGAGTTGCATTTACGCAGCCTAGAAAGACTTTAATGAAAAATTTATCTTCTAAATATGAAAAAGCAAAACTTCAAGAAGTTTTTAATGAACTAAATCTTGCATTAACGATTCGCCCTCATCAAGTAGATACTAAGGACTATCACCAACTCTATAAAAAAATATAATTAAAGGAGTTTGGATGGAAGAAAATAAAGGTGATGTACAAGTGTCAGAATTAAATGGCAATGTAAAAGAAGGTTCAAAACCAAATAACAACCGTAAACCAAACAATAGTAGAACTAATAACCGAAATAATCAAAATAAAGATTCAAAACCAAATAATAAAGCCAATAATCAAAATCGTGCTAAAGGCGGAGGACGCGGACGTCGTCGCCAATCAACGCCTGTAGATGAAAATCTTAAAAAATTTGTCGGTATAAATCAAGAAGGTCACAAACAAAGATTAAATCCTCACTTTAAACTTGACTTGAACTCAAAAGATAAAATTCGTATTACTCCACTTGGTGGATTAGGTGAAATTGGTGGAAATATTACTGTATTTGAAACACAAAAAGAAGCAATTCTTGTTGATGTTGGGATGAGTTTCCCAGATGAAGATATGCACGGTGTTGATATATTAGTACCTGATTTTTCATATATTCGTGAAATAAAAGATAAAATCAAAGCAGTAATCATTACTCACGCCCACGAAGACCATATTGGTGCTATGCCATACCTTTATAAAGAGATGCAGTTCCCGATTTACGGATCACCTCTACCTCTTGCAATGATTGGTAACAAGTTTGATGAACATCATATTAAAGAGCATAGAAAGTTTTTTAATCCTATTGAAAAAAGAAAAATATATGATATCGGTGAAGATTTTAAAGTAGAGTGGATGCATATGACACACTCTATAATTGATAGTTCATCTTTAGCTATTACTACAGATGCAGGAACAGTTATACATACAGGTGATTTTAAAATAGATCATACACCTATTGATGGCTATACTGCAGATTTACACAGACTTGCATACTATGGTGATAAAGGTGTACTTTGTTTACTTAGTGATTCCACTAACTCATACAATCCACTTCCGACTCCATCTGAGCTTAGTGTAGCACCGGCACTTGATCGTGTATTTTCTAAAGCTGAAGGTCGTGTAATACTTTCAACTTTCAGCTCAAACATCCACCGTGTGCAACAAGCTATTCAGTATGGTATAAAATATGGACGTAAAATCTGTGTAATAGGGCGTTCTATGGAGAGAAATATTGAGATAGCTATGCAGTACGACTATGTAAAGCTTCCAAAAAATGCTTTTGTTGAGCCAGATCAGATAGCACATATGAATGATAAAGATGTACTTATAGTTACTACAGGTTCACAAGGTGAGCCAAGTTCTGCTTTATTTAGAATGAGTATAGGTGAACACAGACATGTAAAAATCAAGCCTACTGATTTAATTGTTTTATCTTCACGTGCTATTCCTGGTAATGAGGGAAGTATATCAGGGATGCTGAATCATCTTCAACGTGCAGGTGCAAAAATTTCTCACGATAAAGATATTCACGTATCAGGGCATGCATCTATAGAGGAGCAAAAACTTATGCTTCGTCTAACAAACCCTAAGTTCTTCTTACCTGTTCACGGTGAATATAACCATGTTATGCGCCACAAAGAAACAGCAGTTATGTGTGGAGTTCCTGAGAGAAATATTTATATTATGAATGATGGAGATTCTATTGAAGTAGCTCCAAAATATATGAGAAAAGTTAAAACTGTTAAATCCGGTAAGACTTATATAGATAATCAGAATAATCATAAAATTGACGATGATATCGTACTTGATCGTCAAAAACTGGCTAGTGACGGTATCGTTATGCTTATTGCAGAGGTTGATGGACAGCATGCTAAGATGCTGTCAAAACCAAAAGTTACTACATTTGGTTTAGTTGCAGATAAACAAGATAAGGCATTTGCTAAAGAGATGGAAGAAGTATTAGAACATTTCTTATTACATATAAAAGACGGTTTACTAGAAAATGGACGTGCATTAGAGAATGATTTACGTCAGGTTGTTCGTAAACATATCTATCGTAAAATGAAAAAATATCCACTTATTGTTCCTCACGTATTTGTTCAATAAAATTATTTAATAACTTACTATCGAGTATTTCTCGATAGTAAAGCCACTTTTATTATTACCATAAACCCAAGCTTGATGAATTTAGTTTCTTTTTCATTGTCCTTGTTCGACTAAACTTGTTATATAGATTTTTAAAAAGGATAAAAAAGATGAATAAAAAGATTATAATTTTTACCGTTTTATTAACAAATTTTACGTTTACTTACGCTCTTCCTATTGAAGTAAGAATAACGAGTGAGATATCTGAGACTAAGAAGAATTCTCAAAGTTTTATCGGCAAAAGTGTTACAGCACTTTATGAAAAAGGTTTAGAAATAAATACAGCACAAAATAAAGTTATAAAAGCTTTACAACATGACCTGCAATTGAGTGATGTAATGGCACAAAATTTATTAAAACATTTTGATGAACTTAAACACAGTGATATTGTTTCATATATCTCAGATAAAGCTTTGTTTGATAAAAGCATTGACCTAAGTTCATATGACCACCTCCTTTCGTTTGCTCAAAAAACTGATAAACTGTCTTTGACAGAACAGACTTTACAAAAACTTCAAAAGATCTCAATAGAAAACCAGAAACTTATTTTATGAATCCTTAGTTTTATTAAAAAGATACAAATTATTGTATAATTCCCTCATTAATAAAGTGAAGGTAAATACATTGTCTGATAGTAAAAATATAGAGTTTGAAAATGCTGTTAAAGCTATGATGCAACACGTTGGTGAAGACCCAAGTCGTGAAGGACTTCTTGATACTCCAAAACGTGTTAAAAAGGCATACGAATTTATTTATGGCGGATACAAAGAAGATCCAAAAAAAATACTTGAGTCAGCTTTATTTACATCGAGTAATGATGAGATGGTTCTTATAAAAGATATTGAATTCTATTCAACTTGTGAGCATCACCTTTTACCTATCATCGGACGTGTACATGTGGCATATATTCCTGATGGAAAAGTGGTCGGGCTTTCTAAAATACCTCGCGTTGTTAATGTATTTGCGCGTCGTATGCAGATACAAGAACAGTTAACGGAACAAATTGCCGATGCTATTATGGAGACTATAAAACCAAAAGGTGTAGCTGTTGTAATTCAGGCTCGTCATATGTGTATGGAGATGCG
>JAPHSI010000176.1 GCA_026193155.1 Sulfurimonadaceae bacterium
CCTTGAGACTGACTTATTTAACTCAGGTGTTCGTCCGGCGATTAACGTTGGTCTTTCAGTATCTCGTGTTGGTGGTGCTGCTCAAATTAAAGCTACTAAGCAAGTTGCTGGTACTTTACGTCTTGACCTTGCACAATACCGTGAGCTTCAAGCGTTTGCTCAGTTTGCATCTGACCTTGACGAAGTTTCTCGTAAACAACTTGAACGTGGTCAAAGAATGGTAGAAGTTCTAAAACAAGGGCCTTTCTCTCCACTTGCTGCTGAGAAACAAGTTCTTATTATCTTTGCTGGTAACGAAGGTTTCTTAGATGATATGGATTCTTCAAATGTTGTTAGATTTGAAAATGAGTTATATCCATTTATTGAAGCTTCATATCCTCAGATTTTTGAGAATATTAGAAGTGCAAGTAAAGTTGATGATGACACTAAAGCACTAATGTTAAAAGCACTTGAAGAGTTTAAAGCTTCTTTTGTAGTAGCATAAGGAATTTCTTATGGCAAACTTGAAAGATATTCAAAGAAAGATTAAGAGTGTTTCTAACACTCAAAAGACGACTCGTGCAATGAAGCTTGTATCAACTGCAAAACTTCGTCGTGCAGAGGAGCTTGCAAAACGCTCTCGTCTTTATTCTGATAAACTTAATCAGGTTATTGCCGAAATTGCTGGACGTATAAAATGTCATAAAGTTGGTGGAATTGATAATCGTTGTTTTATCGATATAGATAATCCAAAAACTGTTGATATTATTTTTGTAACGGCAGACAAAGGTCTTTGTGGTGGTTTTAATATTCAAACTATTAAAGCTGTTAATAAACTTTTAGCTGAGTACAAAGAAAAAAATGTAAAAGTACGTTTAAGCGGTGTCGGTAAAAAAGGTATTGAATTTTTTAAATATAACGAAACAGAGTTATTTGAATCTGTTGTTGGTTTAAGTTCAAAGCCGGATAAGAAAGCTTCAGACGAATTCATTTTAAACTCTATTGAAGATTTTAAAGATGGAAAAATTGATGCTGTTCATATTGTTTACAATGGTTATAAAAACATGATTACTCAAGAGTTACATGTTAATAAAATATTACCGGTTGATACTGAACAATTTGAATGTGGTGAAGCTGAAAAGTCGTCAATGTTAGAGATAGAAGCACAAGATGAAGAGATGATGCTAGATTCTTTAGTTAATAGATATGTTGAATACAGTATGTATTATTCATTAATCGATTCTGTTGCTGCAGAGCATTCTGCTCGTATGCAAGCAATGGATGCTGCAACTAATAATGCTAAAGAGATGGTTAAATCTTTAAATGTTGAATTTAATAAAGCGCGTCAAGCTGCTATTACTACAGAGCTAATAGAAATTATTAGTGGTGTAGAGTCTATGAAATAATGGAGAAAAATATGATAGGTAAAATTAGCCAGGTTATGGGTCCTGTTGTTGATGTTGATTTTGATGGATATCTTCCAGTAATCAACGAAGCAATTGAAGTACAAGTTAATGTAGAAGGTAGTGAGCACCGTCTTGTTTTAGAAGTTGCCGCACACCTTGGTGATGGTCGTGTTCGTACAATTGCTATGGATATGAGTGAAGGTTTAGTTCGTGGAATGGAAGCAAAAGCTACTGGTGCACCAATTAAAGTTCCAGTTGGTGAAAAAGTTCTTGGACGTATTTTCAACGTAATTGGTGAAACAATTGATGGTGGTGAGCAAATCACAGATAGTGATACTTGGTCAATTCACCGTGAACCACCTGCATTAGTTGATCAATCAACTAAAACAGAGATGTTTGAAACTGGTATCAAAGTTGTTGACTTATTAGCACCATACGCAAAAGGTGGTAAAGTTGGTCTATTTGGTGGTGCCGGTGTTGGTAAAACAGTTATTATTATGGAGCTTATCCACAACGTTGCACACGGTCATGACGGTTTATCGGTATTTGCCGGTGTTGGTGAGCGTACACGTGAAGGTAATGACCTTTACTACGAGATGAAAGAGTCAAACGTACTTGACAAAGTTGCACTGTGTTATGGTCAGATGAGTGAGCCTCCAGGAGCACGTAACCGTATCGCATTAACTGGTCTTACTATGGCTGAGTATTTCCGTGACGAGAAGAAATTAGACGTTCTTATGTTCATCGATAATATCTTCCGTTTTGCTCAATCAGGTTCTGAGATGTCAGCACTTCTTGGTCGTATCCCATCAGCTGTTGGTTATCAACCGACTCTAGCTCGTGAGATGTCAGCATTACAAGATCGTATTACATCTACAACTAACGGTTCAATTACTTCAGTTCAAGCAGTATATGTACCTGCGGATGACTTAACTGACCCGGCTCCAGCTTCTGTTTTTGCTCACTTAGATGCAACTACGGTACTTAACCGTAAAATTGCGGAAAAAGGTATCTATCCTGCAGTTGATCCACTAGATTCAACTTCAAGATTACTTGATCCACAAATTTTAGGTGAAGAGCATTATAATGTAGCTCGTGGTGTTCAACAAACACTTCAAAAATATAAAGATCTTCAAGATATTATTGCTATTCTTGGTATGGATGAGCTTTCTGAAGAAGACAAAAATGTTGTTGAACGTGCTCGTAAAATTGAGAAGTTCTTATCTCAACCATTCTTTGTTGCTGAAGTATTTACAGGTTCACCTGGTAAATATGTATCTCTTGAAGACACTATAAAAGGTTTCAAAGGTATCTTAGACGGTGAGTATGACCACATGCCAGAAGGTGCATTCTATATGGTTGGTGGTATTGATGAGGCTATTGCTAACGCTGAAAAAAGCAAGTAAGCCTAAAACAAAAGGACTCTAATGGATACGTTCAAATTAGAAATAGTAACACCAAACGGTCTTATCTTTGAAGATGAGGCTCTAAGTGTTACGTTACCAGGACAAGAAGGTGAATTTGGTGTATTAGCCGGTCACTCTTCTATTTCAACATTACTTGAAGCAGGTGTGGTTGATATTGAAAAAACAGATAAAGTTGTTGAATCAGTATTAATCAACTGGGGTGTAGTTAATGTTGATGAAGAAAAAGTTGTTGTTTTAGTAGAGGGTGCTGTTGCTATTCGCGGTGAAAGCGAAAGTGATGTTGCACGTGCTCTTGAAAGTGCTAAAGAACTAGTAAAAAGTATTGAAGATTCAGGTGCTGCAATTGCTACTGTATCTGCTAAACTTGAAAACGCAGCTCAAAAATTATTATAGATAAATTTTAAGAATGTATAACGAAATCTTAGATTTTTATCTAAAAAGTCACCCTGTCACTATAGGAGTATTGGTATTATTAGCTATATACTTTATAGTATTAAATTGGGTATTTTTTTACCGTTATTTCTCGCTTGATAGCTGGCTAAAAGATGAAAATGATTCTTTTGAATCATTGCTTTTAGGAGCCTCAAGTGTTAGTGAATCATCTTACTTATATAAATTTTTAAGAGTATCTTCTACAACAACAAAAGAAGTTTTACAACTTGGGATGTTATCAGCTACAAAAGAAGCTACTAAAGGACTTTCTACCTTATCTGTATTTTCATCCACAACTCCATTTATTGGTTTATTTGGTACAGTAGTGTCAATATTGGATACTTTTACACATATAGGGCAAAGCAGTGGTAGTATGTCTATAATAAGCTCTGGTGTTTCAGATGCACTAGTTGCGACAGCAGCAGGTATATTTGTTGCTATTTTTGCTTATACATATCACCAGATTTTAAAAAGAAAATCTTTTGAAATTATTAATTTTTTGCAGATGCAAAGTGATGCTTTACTTTCTAAGAAAGAGTAATAAATGAATTATGATTGGGATGAGAAACCAGAATTAAATATCACACCTTTAGTGGATATTATGCTTGTTCTTTTAGCTATACTTATGGTAATAGCTCCCAATATAGTTTATGAAGAAAATATTAAATTACCCCAAGGTTCTGCATCTAAGCAATTAGAAAAAATACCGCCTGTACATATATCTATAAAAAAAGATTTGACTTTAAAAGTGAACAAAGATACTTTTGATTTAAATTCATTTGAAGATAATTTTTATAAGTACTCAAGAAAGCTCGATTTAAAAGCTACAGTTTTAATTAGTGCTGATAAAAGTTTAGACTATGGCGTTGTTATGAATGTATTAGGTGCTGTTAAACAGTCTGGTTTTACGGAAGTTTCATTAGCTACAAATGGTTAAAAATAGCAACTACTACTTTTATTTAAGTGGATTTATTTCCTTATCTATCTTCTTGATAGTTACTTTCTCTTTTTTATACATGTTATTTAGAGATACAAATTTAAAATCTTATGCTTTTGATAAAAAAGATTTTATGTCTGTATCTTTAGATATGGTTGTCTCAAAGCCAAAAAAAAATGCTAATTCAGATATGCAAATAGAAGATATTACAGTCCCTGAACAAGTAAAAGAGAACATAAATATTGATGATCTTTTTAGTGATGTATCAACACAAAAAATAACTAGAGAAAAAAAGAAAGTAAAAAAAATAGATTCAAAAAGATACAATGAAATAGCTAAAAAAGTAAAAACTTCTAAAGTAAAAGAAGTTGAGTCAATCAGTAAAAAAATTAAATCTATAGAATCAAAAGAGATTATTAAAGACGTACAGACGAATAGTTCAGATTCTTCAGCTGATGAAGTTAATGAATATTTAGCTAAAATTCAAGCTACAATTTATAATCATTTTAACCCACCTCAAAATACTCAAGGTAAATCTGCCGAGGTTGTAATTGAGTTGAGTTCAATAGGTAAAATGTTAGATTTTAGGGTTTTGTCTTATTCTGATAATGAAAGTTTTAATGATGAACTTAATAAGATTAAGAAAAGATTACAAAGCGTTATTTTTCCAAAAAATCCTAATAATGAAAATTATAGATTGACAACAATAATTATCTCTAAGGAGTAAATTTGAAAATATTATTTTCTATATTTATATCAATAACCTTTTTATTTGCAAGTGATGCAACTATCGAAGTTATAAAAAAAATAGATTCACTGCCTACATTAGCAGTTGAAGACTCGTCTATCCATGATGATGAAGCATTTAAACTTAAATTTTTTAAGGCTTTAATCGCTGACTTAAATGTCCTGTCATTGTTTAATGTAGATAGATATCATATTGTTTCTGAATATGATTCTGATACGGTTGATGTAAGAAATAAAGATATGAAATATGTTCTGAAATATAAAATCCAAGCACAAGATGTCGGTTTTATTTTAGAAATGAAGATAATAAGTAAAGGTGAGATAGTTTTATCTAAAAAATATAAAATTGATGATTCTAAAAAATATATGTTTGTATCTCATACCATAGCTTATGAGATAAATGAGTTTATGGAACAACCATCTATTGAATGGATAAAGAAAAAAGTTATTTTTTCACGTGTAGTCGGACCAAAACGTAGTGAAATTGTTATAGCCGATTATACTTTGGCTTATCAACATATTGTTGTAAAAGGTGGTTTTAATCTATTTCCAAAATGGGCTTCACAAGAACAAAATGGTTTTTATTATACATCTTTAAGTGAAACAAAACCAACTTTAAAATTTGTAGATACAAGAACTGGAGATGTTCGTAATATTATATCTTCAGAGGGTATGATGACTTGTTCAGATGTAAATTTAGACGGTTCAAAACTTCTTTTGACAATGGCTCCTAACTCTCAGCCAGATGTTTATATTTATGATGTAAAAACTCAAGTTAGTAAAAAAATAACTGATTTTAGAGGTATTGACGTTGGAGCACAATTTATGGGAAACGATAAAATTGTTTTTGTTTCAAATCGTTTAGGTTATCCAAATATATTTATTAAAAATATGGATACTGATAATATAGAACAAATGGTATATTATGGGAAAAATAATTCAGCTTGTACTGCTAATGGAGAATATGTAATATATAAAGCACGTGAGAGTTCAAATGCTTTTTCCAGAAATACGTTTAATCTTCATATGATATCTACTAAAACTGATTTTATAAGACGTTTAACTGCAAGCGGTGTAAATGAGTTTCCAAGATTTTCAAAAGATTCAGATGCTGTTTTATTTATTAAAAATTATAAAAATCAAAGTTCTATTGGGATCATTAGATTAAATCATAACAAAAACTATCTTTTTCCATTAAAATATGGGAAATTACAAGCTATGGATTGGTAAAATAATAAATTATTAA
>JAPHSI010000110.1 GCA_026193155.1 Sulfurimonadaceae bacterium
AGGGGCTAATAACTTTGAAGTAAGTGCATCTACAAATTGTGGTACAGGTTCTTCATCTTCTTTATCACCAGCATCGGGATTTTGCTTTTCATATATATTTTCTTCCGGATTTAGTGAGCATTTGTCTTTTACAAACTTATCAAATTCTGCTTTTAAATCATCTATATCATGGTGGTTCATTTTATAACTTCCTTTTATCTATTTAATTTTTGAATAAACTGCATCTGCTAATTTATCTAACATATCATCATATGAGATGTATTTTTTATCTAACTCAGTGCATCGTTGTTTTAAAGCCGAAAATTGCTTTGTATTTTTCATATCAAAATTAAATTCTGCCAATTTTTCAATCATATAAAAACTCTCAATATCAGAAAAATCCAAGACTGCATCGTATACTGAGAAATCAACACTCATACCTTCGGCTATTCTATTTATATCTGCATCTGAGAGTTCTACATCTTTAGTAAAAGCCATTAGCTCTTCTAAATTTTCATTAAAGTAACTTACTTCAAATCCACATGCCAAAAATGAAAATGCTTTTGCATAATGATTTACACCTATTATAGCTACACGTCTTACATGCATATCTTTTAAAAGCTCAGTTAATACCCTAATAGAAAAAACATCACCGCTTAAACTCTCACCTTTACGGAAGATAATATCACACATTCCGCTTCGTTTAGCCAGACCTGTAGCTTCGTCAACTATCTCTAACACATCGCTTACATATTCGCTTGAGATTACAGCACCGTTTACATGTGATTTTTTCATATTTGCCACCGTAAAGTACAAATCATCCTCACGTATATTCATAGGTATCATCATAGCATCAAATCCGTCAGCCTTATAAAGCTTATTGCTTATTGCTGAAAAACGGCTAGTACCTGCATGTTCACCGATATATCCAAACAATTTCGTTTCTTTGGATATTTGGTTATCATTATTCATCATTTTTAGTATTCCTCACTTATTCCCCAAAGCTCTCTTGCTTCTTCCTCTTCTACTTTACATCTGTAACATAGTTTTGCGTCTACTTCATTTGTACTAAAAATCATATTACACTCATTACATCTTTTTACACTAAAGTTTATAAGGTTAACTACACTAGGTTCAAAAAACTCTTTTACGTTATAAGATGGACTAAGAGTCAGCGCATCACTCTCACATACATCATGACAAGTATTACATTTGATGCATACAAATGGGTCAAAATCTATTTTTGAATTCTTTATATCGCTTGTAAGTGCACCTGTTGGGCAGATTCGGTAACACATTTGACAAGCTGTACATTTATCCGCATCAAGAAGTTTTGAAGATGTAAATGAAACTTCTGTTGCATCTACGACATGATATTGACTCGGTTTTTCCAACCTTTTTATCGCTGTATAAAAAAGCTTTCGTTTTGTAGGTATTGTTTTTTTTCTTAGCAGTGCGATATCTGTCTTTGCAAGTGTATGTTCTGTTAACTCATCTGTTGCTTTTTTTATCTCATTTTCAAAATTTTGCTGAACTTTGCCTACAGTTTTTAAGTTAGCTAAACGGAAAAAGTCACGTCTGCTTGGTTCATCTTCGCTAACCTCCGGTTCATACTTTACTTTTTTCAAAGTAATAGTAGCCTCGTTTTCCATCGCTTCAAGTAAATATGAAGCCTCTTCGGCATTTTTAATTATCTTTGGCTTACAAGTATGTGCTATTTCACATTCATCGCAATGTCCCATATCAAATACTATTGTTTTTTTAACTACAGCTATAGATATTAGATTTTCAACATTTAGTGCAGATATACACGGTACATTTTTTCTACATGAGATTAAATTATCTTTATCTTCTAAAAAATCAAAGAAAAACTCATGTGATTTAAAATCATCAAGTTGCAATGCTTCATTTGGACACACGGCATCACAGGCTCCACAGCCTACACATAATGAGTGATTAATTGCCGGAATAGGATTTGATTCAACAAAAGCTATTGCCTCGGTGGGACATATTACTTCACAATTATCACACTTGGATTCTACGCTTAGTGAACGTACACATGCACCTGCATTTAGATTAATCATATCTTATTTTTTTAACTCTTCTATAAGATATTCGTTATCACTTAAAATAAATTCCAAAGCTAAATCAGCTGCATCGTAGTAAAGCGGTGTACGTGCTTCGTATTTTAAATTTATTAGATACATTGGAGCCCATTTTAAAAGGTGTTTATTTAAAAACTCACGCTGTACCTCTTTTAATTCATCGGCAGCTTTTTTATCTTCAGCCTCTAAGGCTTTTAACTCTGCAGTTGCCAAGTGGTGCATAAACTCTAACTCCACACCTATATGGTCAGCAGATACTGCACGGGCTTTTTCAAAATCAACCATAAAATCATAAGCACTGTACATATCGGTTACAGGGTTTGCTCCACCTGTTTCAACCATTTGGTCATCTCTTGTATAAAATGTTTCATAAGGGATTAAATGAAGAACTGAGAGATTCACAAAGTCAGGGTTAATGACTTCTTCTATTAACTTTTTATCATCTAACTCTTTAAGTGCCTTCCAATCTTTAAAAGTTGGAAAAAACTCTAAAATATTTTCATCATTTTTAATAGTTTTTAAAAGTTCTAAATCTAACTCTTGAAGTAAAACTCTAGATAAAAGTGCATAAATATTTACTCTTGCTTGTGTTTGTTGCATAAAAAATCTTTATATTGGGTTTCAAAGGTGATAATTTTATCAAACTTTACTGAAACTATTGTTAGTTAAGAGAAATAGTTTGTATTTACTGCACTTTCATTGATATATCTATCCAATTCGCCTGATGAGTTAGCGCACCGCTACTAATTGCGTCTACACCGCTTTTTGCATAAGATTCTATAGTTTCAAGTGAGATATTTCCACTGGCTTCTAGTGTAATATGTGCATAGTTGGCGTCTCTGTAAGCTACTACTTCACTTATCTGTTCAGGTGACATATTATCACACATAACTACATCTGCAGCGGCTTCAAATGCCTCTTTTGCAATATCAAAAGTCTCAGCCTCTACCTCTATTTTTGTTGTAAAAGGTATCTGCATTCTAGCTTTTTTTATATACTCTTTTAAATTTTTTATCGTCTTTAAATGAGTATCTTTAATCATAAGCGAATCATCTAAACCCATTCTATGATTAACTGCACCACCGCATCTGGTAGCATACTTCTCAAATACTCTAAGACCAGGTCTTGTTTTTCTCGTATCTAAAAGTTTCACACCGTAAGGTTCAACTATAGATGCATATTTTTTTGTAAGTGTTGCGATTGAACTTGCATGAAGTAGCATATTTAAAAGTGTACGTTCGGTTCTTAAAACTCTATGACTGTCTGAGCGAACTTTAAGTAAGACATCACCTTCAACAAATGAATCACAATCATTTTTTAACCACTCAACTTCCAAGTTTTCCAATGAGGCTAAAGTGTCTACGTAAATTTGTCCTGCTAAAATACCATCGCATTTTGCTATAACAAAAGCTTCTGCATCTACTGCTTCTTCAACAAGCGCATACAAATCACCGCGACCTATATCTTCAGCTAATGTAGACTTTACAAATTTTCTTAGATTCATTACAGTTCCAACATTCTTTCAAGTGCTATCTTAGCCCACTTTTGTGTTGATTCATCTACATGAATCTCATTTAAAGGTTCACCTTCATCTATTGCTTTAAGCACATCATATAAATCCTGAAGTGTTGTTTCATTCATAGTAGGACATTCAGGCTTAGTCGAACTTAAAACATAAGTATTTTTAGGACGTAAGCGGTTTACCATGTTAAACTCTGTTCCGACTGCAACTTTTTGTTCAGGGTCAAGTTCTGTTATATATTTTATTAACTGAGATGTTGAACCGACAAAATCCGCCTTATCACAAATAGCGGGATCACACTCTGGATGCACGGCGATTAAGATACCTGGATATTTTTCTCTGTAAAACTCTATATCTTCTACCGTAAAAAGTTGGTGAACTGAACAAAAACCATCAAAACAGATGATATCTGCTTCGTTTAAATCCGTTCCGTCACCGACTACACATGATTTAAGTCCCATTTGATTTGCAATATTTTGACCAAGACAGCGATCAGGTACGAATAGAATTTTTTTACCCTCTTCTAAAGCAGTAGTGATAATCTTTTTGGCATTTGAACTTGTACAGACCATCCCGCCCATCTCACCAACTTTAGCTTTTACGCCTGCATCTGAATTTATATATGTTATAGGGAGGATATTTTCATTCGGTATACCGGCATCATTTAATGCCTTTACCGTATTATCGTACTGAAGTGCATCTATCATGCTCGCCATTGCACAACATGCAACTTTTGGCATAACTACTCGTTTGTTAGGGCTTAGAACCTTTACACTTTGACCCATAAAACCAACACCGCAAAAAACAACGAATTCAGAATCATCTGCTTTTGTACGCATTGCAAGTTCAAGTGAGTCACCTGTAATATCACCCATCTCAAACACTTCATCTCTTTGGTAGAAGTGAGCAACTATCGTTACACTCAACTTCTTTTTATATTCATTTATTTTTTCAATTAATTCTTTATTTGATAAACTCAAAAAATTATCCTAGACTTATTTTTCGTAATTATATCAAAAAAAAATCATATCTTATTTCGAAGAATTATCTATAATATATTCAACAACAGCTCTTAACTCAGATTCACTAATTAGACCCTTTTGAGAAGGCATTAGACCAAATCTTTCTCTTGTTTCTTTTGGGAACAGCATCTTCTCGGCAGATGGATTATACACATAGTCCATCATAGATATGATAGATTCTTCCCTATTATTATTTGCAGCTTGAAACTTTTTACCAATAATCCAGTACGGAGGTGCTGCCATTCTACTTAGTTTTTCTTTTGTTATTTGACCCATCAAGTGACAAGCACCACATTTTTCGTTTGCTAAATTTTCACCGTTACTTATTGCTTGGACTTGAGGTGCAAGTAGTAAAAATAAAAAAACTGTACTTATAATTTTTTTCATTATAAAGCCTTTTATAAAAATAATTTATGAAGATTATAATACTTTCTAAACTATTATCATATGACCTTTATCAAGGGTTTACTTTTAAGGTCAAAATTTAAATGATTTCAGTAAATCACCAACTTTTTCTTTTACTTTCTCCTTTGCTCTGTCTTTAGATTCTGACTTTAACTCTTTTTCATACTTATTTAAAAGTTTATCCGTTCTTGAAAAATCATCTAAAGAAGCACCTAAAAGTTTTTCTAGTTTAGATATTTCAGAGCTTTTAAGCCCAAGCTTTTTTAATTCACTTTGCATTTTTGTATCTATAAGTTTTTTAAGCTTGTCTTTGTATTTTGCCAGTTGTTCTTTTATAGTCTTTTGAAATATATCTCTTAACTTATTATCCAAGTCTGATTTAACCATAATATGTGGAGAAGATATTTTTTTGCTTAACTTA
>JAPHSI010000141.1 GCA_026193155.1 Sulfurimonadaceae bacterium
ATCTTCTAAAAAACCACCCTTTATATCTTGATTCTCATATTTACTAAAACTAAGCAATTTACCATTATTAAATCTTTCTATATGTGAAATTGCTCTATAGCAGAGTTGGTTTTTGCAATAATATCTATGATTTGATTCTGATACTTTAAGAGGTTTTTTTTCTAAGTTTTGTAAAACTTCTTTAAATGGAATTATTTTGTCATTTTTTTCATCAATAACATTTAATCGCCAAAATTCAAAATTAATTGTTTTTGCCATATAAGTAATCCTTAGTTTTATAAATTTAATATTATCAGTTAACTATTTATTCAAATACATTATATATAAAATAACCTAAAAAAACAAAAATAACCTACATCTTAAATGTGTGTTAATTATTCAAAAATAGTCAAAATATGATAAAAACAAGAGAATTTAGCAAAAAACATGCTGTTTTCTTAAATATATGGTGTGTGTTAAATGTCATATATAAAAAAAACTACATAACAAACACAATGTTCCTTAAGTTCAAGAATTTGTTCTTTTTGGAACTAATAAAATTAAATTGAAAATGCTTAATAGGAGCTAGTTATTAGCGAAGTATCTCTCTATTCCGTCTGCTAGTCCCTCAGCCATCTTTTTTCTATAATTGTCATTAACTAAACGTCTAGCTTCAGTTGGGTGAGTAATAAAACCGACTTCAACAAGAACTGCCGGCATCTGAGCACCTACAAGAACCCAAAAAGGACCTTCTCTAACACCACCGTCTTTAACACCTTTATAATGTTTGTTAAGTGAACCTAGCATCCCTCTTTGTAAATCTATTGCCAACTTATGACTTGCGATTGTTTTTGCATGATTTAAAAACTTTAAAAAACTTTGTTTTGCATATTTATTCATATCAGACATATCTGCACTATTTTCTTGTTCCGCTACTTCTTCAGCTCTTTTTGAACGTGATGGTGATAAGAAGTAACATTCAACACCTTTTGCATATCTGGCATTTTTTTCTACTGCATTAGCATGGATGCTAACAAATATATCTGCTTTCTTTTTATTTGCATACTCTGTGCGATTACTAAGCTTTATAAATGTATCCCTATCTCTTGTCATATATACTTTATAACCACGTTTTTTTAATATATTTTTTAGATGTTTCGCTACTTTATAAACAACAACTTTTTCTCTATAGCCCTTATATCCTACTGCACCGGGGTCTTTTCCACCGTGACCGGCATCAATAACTATGACCTTTCCTCTATCGGTTCTTTTTGGTGTATATGGTTTATTTGAGATATTTGGAATATACTTTTTTGCTTTTTTTGATGTTGAGGACATTTTTATGATTAATTTAGAAGATTTTATTTTAAAATTTACTTTTACTTTTTCATTATTTTCAATAACCAAACGAAGAGTACTTGGATTATACTGTGCAATCTTTATTCTGTTTATACCATCTTTTCTAAGTGTCTGACTTTTTGTAAGCATCGATGCATGTATATCAAATACATAACGGAATCTATGCTTTTTTGAATCATACAGTGTAAAATAGTTAATCTGATTCTTACGTAGCTTTCTATCAAAACGAAGAACCAGCTGGTCTGAGTCCAACCAAGAAATATTTTTTAGCTTGTGTGATAATTTGATTTTGATTTTTGATTGTTTACTAGAAGTTGTTGTGTTTGTAGTTTTGTTTTTTTTAGATGCCATAGTTTCAAGTTCATCTTCATAATTTTTTACGTCTATATGAAGTTTTTTACCACTTTTAACTATTCCTTCTAATGAACTTTTTCTAAGTTTATCGTCAGAATTCATTAAAGAACGAAGATATATATTTTTATAATCGTTATATGCACGAAACTGATCACTTTTAGAACCAGTTTTCATATAAGCATCTGCTCTTTTTAAAACCTTAAAATCACTTTGTGCATATAAAGAAAAAACAAAAAAAAGTAAAACAACTAAATTACGAATCATGCCCTAGCTATTCGCCTTCAGTTAATTTATCCATCAACTCTTTTACTGAAATAATCTCTTTTAGTTTATACCCGTTAGCACCTGAGAAAAATAGACCTGTTTCCGTATTTCCCAAAAAGGCATCACTAAGTCTGTCTGCTATACAAAAACCAACTTCTTTAGCTTCTTCACCACGGTTACATGGAGCGACACAGTTAGATATACATTTAATAGAAGGTCCTTCTCTTTTTTCAACTAACTCTGTTAACTTTGTTCTAATACCTTGAGCCGGATAACCAACAGGTGATTTCATAAGTTCTATATCATCTTCTTTAGCATCTACTAGAACTTTTTTAAGGTTATCATGAGCATCACATTCGTGTGTCCCAATAAAGCGTGTACCCATCTGAACACCACTTGCTCCAAGCGATATCATCTGCTCTATATCATTTTTATCCCAAACTCCACCTGCAGCAATTACCGGAATATTACCCCAAGCAGCAGCTTCTTCAACTACAGGAGCTACAATATTTTCTAATTGGTTCTCAGGTAATTTACACTGCTCATAAGTGAATCCTTGATGACCACCACTTTTAGGTCCTTCAACAATAACTGCATCAGGAAGACGGTTATATCTTTTCTCCCATCTTTTACAAATAATTTTTAAAGCTTTCGGTGAAGATACAATAGGCACTAATGCTACATCAGGAAAGCCTTCCGTAAACTCAGGCATATTAGTTGGAAGCCCTGCACCTGTAATAATTATGTCAGCACCTGCTTCACAAGCATCTTTCACAACACGTCCATAATCATTCATAGCGTATAATATATTACATGCCAGTGGTTTGTCACCACAAATTTTTCTTGCATTTTCAAATATAGCATGTAGTGCTTTAGGAGAATAAAAGTTTGCTTCACTTAGCGGTCTATCCGAGACTAACTTATTTGCAAATTCTTTATTTTGATAGTAACCTGTTCCAACTGCGGATATTACACCTAATCCGCCCTCTTTCGATACATTTCCGGCTAGTTGATCCCAACTAATACCTACACCCATTCCACCCTGAACTATAGGCTTTTGTATTTCATATTTTCCAATTTTTAGTGATTTAAAACTCATTAATTTACCCTTAGTTTAGCGAATTTTCTTTTTCCAACTTGGAGGACATATTCCCCTGCTTTTAATTGTAGTTGCATATCTTGAATCTTTTCTTGGTTTATTTTAACAGCACCTTGCTTAATATCTCTCCTTGCTTGTGAAGTTGATGGTTCGATGTTACAATCTACCAAGGCTTTCGCTATCCAAACTTCACCGTCGCATGAAAATTCATCAATATCCGTTGGAATTTGACTTTTTGCATGTACTTTTTCAAATTCTGCTTTTGCATTTTGTGCTTCTTCTTCTGAATGATACCTAGCAGTTATCTCTAAGGCTAAATCTTCTTTCACTTTTTTAGGATGAATAGAGCCGTCTTCAACACCGCTTTTAAGTAAATCTATATCAGTTATAGACTTTGTACTTAGCAGTTCAAAATATCTCCACATCAATTCATCAGATATACTTAAAATTTTACCAAACATATCATTTGCTTCATCTGTAACACCGATATAATTGTTTAAAGATTTACTCATTTTTTGTACGCCGTCAAGTCCTTCAAGGATTGGCATCATAAGTACGGCTTGCTGTTTTTTAGTTTCATAAACTTTTTGCAGTTGACGTCCCATTAAAAGATTGAACTTTTGATCGGTTCCACCTATTTCTACATCACTTTTTAAGTGTACAGAATCATAACCTTGAAGAAGCGGATATAAAAATTCACTCACGGCAATAGGAGTGTTTGCAGAATATCTTTTTGAGAAATCATCGCGTTCCAACATTCTAGCTACCGTTAAAGTTGAAGAAAGTTCTATTAAACCAACCGTTCCCAGCGAATCAAGCCAATCTTTGTTATATACTATATCTGTTTTATCTTTATCCAAAATTTTAAATGCTTGTGTAGTATAACTTTTTATGTTTGATTGAATCTCATCTTTGCTTAATACTTTTCTTGTGGCACTTTTACCTGTCGGATCACCAATTGCTGCCGTAAAATCACCTATTAAAAACTGTACACGAGCCCCGTACTTTTGAAATGTAGCTAATTTTTGAAGAAGTACTGTGTGACCTAGATGCAAATCCGGTGCTGTAGGATCAAACCCTGCCTTTACAGTATAGGTCTTACCTTCATCAAAATATGTTGTTAATAATTTCTCGATTCTCTCATTATCAATTATTTCAGCACAGCCTCTATTTATTTCGTTTAACGCTTCTTCTAACATTTATTCCCTTGTAGTATAAATCTTCTTTTATTTATTTTATTATCTGTATGCATCATCAGTTCTTACTAAATGTACTACTTTAACTTTTTGCTCAATTTTAGCACGAAGTTTGTTAATATCACCCTCTTTTGACTCAAAACCAATTTCACAATAACGAGTCGATTCACTATTATTTTTACCAAGTTCAATAGAATTGATATCAATACCCAATTTTGCAAGATAATTTAAAAATTCAGCTAAGGTACCTTTACCGCTGTGAAGAGATATAATCATATTATAATTAAATACATTTTCTTTTTCCCACTTCACAAACACCATCTTCTCACCAGCAAGAAGTCTGCTATGTGCACTTTGACACATCTTATGATGAACATGGGCTTTACCTTTTTCTAAAAAACCCATTATTTCATCACCTGTTTTTGGGTGACAACAATAATCAAATACCACATCACCTATGCTATAGTTTGAATATACACTAATACCGCGATAAGAATAATTTTTTAACTTAAATCTATGTCTTGATAAAAATCTTTTGAAACGATTGTTTGAGCTGATATCAAGTATATACTTTTGAATAGCTTCTTTTAAATGGTCTAAGTCAAGTGCTATTGAGCATTTCTTTTCACACCTTACTACTTCAAACCACTCTTCTACACGTGAATGATTTAAATTCATAATTGTAGCTATAATATTTATAGAAGATTTTGCATCTATATCTTTGAGTCTTGCATTACAGTTATGTTTTATATTAGTTCTTGCTTTACTTGTTTTTACCGCATCATACCAAGAACATCTGGTAATAAGTTCATCTGCAACTTCTATCTTTACAATATCACCGTTTTTTAACTCAGTTAAAAGTGAACTTTTTTCTTTATTTACAAGTGCACTATCGGCTTTATTTCCAACCTCTGAGTGAACTGCATATGCATAATCCAGTACAACTGCCCCGCGTGGAAGCGTAAACGCCTCACCGGTTGGTGAAAAAACAGATATATCTTCAGAATACAGATCATTTTTTATAAGTTCGTAAAAATCTTCTACAGATTCATTTTGATAACCTAAGTTATTTAACCAATCAAGTTTTATTGTATCGGCACCACTTTTATATTTCCAGTGAGCTGCAACCCCAAGCTCGGCAGTTTGGTGCATCTCATATGTACGAATTTGTATCTCAAAAATTGCTGTTTTATAAAAAACAGAAGTATGAATAGTTTGATACCCATTATCTTTTGGAACTGCTATATAGTCTTTAAATCTTGAAGATAAGGGCTGAAAATGCAGATGTATTAAACCTAAAATCGTATAGCACTTTACTTTATCTTTTGTAAGGATTCTAAGTGCTAAAAGGTCTAATACCTCATCGATACCTATACCTTTTCTTTGCATCTTCAAGTATATTGAGTATCGGTGTTTTACACGTGATAATATTTCAAAATCTTCTTCACAAAAACCATTTTTTACCAAAAGCTTAGATACACTCTTTTTAAACTCATCAAGCTTCATCTCAATTTCATGGTAATTTGTATCAAGGTAGTTATCTATATGATGTTTTGCATCTTTAAAAAGATAAGAAAAACTAGTATCTTCTAATATATTTTTTAAAAAGCTAATACCTAGACGATGTGCAATTGGAGAATATACAACGAGCGTCTCTTCAGCAATTCGTTGCTGTTTATGCGGAGGCAGTGCATCTAATGTCAGTATATTATGTAATCTATCGCAAAGTTTTACAACCAGTACTCTTACATCTGTAATAGATGCAAGTAGCATTTTTCTAAATGACAGTGCAGATACGATTAGTTTTTCATCTGAATAAGAAGGAATAAGCTCATCATCCCGAATTGCATCTATCTTTGTTAGACCACCGACAAGATGTGCTACATCCTCTCCATATTCGATAGATATCTCATCAAGACTAATATCTGTATCTTCCACAACATCATGCAAAAGTGCTGCAATGGACATAGATACGTCATTTGTAAGAGAAGCTACTATTGCAGCGACTAAGATAGGATGGATAACATAAGGTTCCCCACTTTTTCTAAACTGTCCATCATGTGCTCGAATTGAGTAACGAAGTGCATCTTCTAGCTTTGATGTTTCATCAAAGTGGGAATATAAATATTGTGCAGCTGAATCAATAGTATGAAGATGCTTAACCTTCTCTATATCTACTTGATTCAACGCCAAAGCTTAAACCTCTTTTTCAGTAAAGCCTTTTACAGTTACAAGGCCTTCAGCGATTTCCATTAGTGCTAAATCTGCAGCTTTTACACTTTTTGGGTTTATGTTTAGTTTACTAGTAGCTCCATTTAAAAGTTCGTCACTTCTTTTTGAAACAGCTAAAGCTAACTGGTAGCGATCCATACTAGGGTTATTGTCTAAAACTTTTGCAGTTAATTCTTCTACTCTCATTTATTCAGTCCTTTTATTTTACTTTACTATTGAACAGTTTTTACCGTCATTATTTAAAATCTCTAAAAGATTTCCTTTTTTGAACATATCACATACAATAATTGGAAGTTTGTTATCTTTTGCTAATGCGATAGAAGTATCATCCATAACTTTTATATGATCACTTAAAGCTTGATCATAAGTTAGCTCATGTAACTTTTGAGCATCACTAAATTTTTCAGGGTCTTTATCATAAACACCGTCAACTTTTGTAGCTTTTACAATAACTTCCGCACCGATTTCAACAGCACGAAGTGTAGCTGCAGTATCTGTTGTAAAGAAAGGATTACCAGTTCCTGCTGCAAAAATAACTACACGACCTTTTTCTAAATGAAGATCGGAAGAGC
>JAPHSI010000029.1 GCA_026193155.1 Sulfurimonadaceae bacterium
ATATCGTTTTACAAAGTACTCTTCATAAAAATATGGAATATAGTATTGATTTTTTAATAATTTATAGCAAAATCTACCCTCCATTTCACTTGTACCATCAGGAACTTTAATATCTTTGGACATATATTTTTTGTATGCAAAAGCAATTGATAAAATAACAAATAGTTGTGTACCGATAGTCATAATCCAGTATGTAGTAGCTGAGTGAACATGGTATTCAGTATTTGGTAGTAGCATAGTTATCATATCA
This sequence comes from Sulfurimonadaceae bacterium, assembly GCA_026193155.1. Lineage (GTDB taxonomy): Bacteria > Campylobacterota > Campylobacteria > Campylobacterales > Sulfurimonadaceae > Sulfurimonas. The sequence goes on from JAPHSI010000029.1 coordinate 251, forward strand.
AAGAATGTACCTTTAAATAAGAAACCTGCGATAATAGCTAAGATTAAAAGCGGGCTCATTGCAACTAACATGAATTTATAAGCTTCATGAGGGTGGATACCAAATTCTAAGTGACGCTCTTCACCGTGGAAGATAAGTGCAATAATTCTAAATGAATAAAATGCAGTTAAACCCGCAGTGATTAGTAATACACTATAGATGATAAAGTGATGATCAACAAATGCAACCTCTAAGATTAAGTCTTTTGAGAAGAAACCGGCTAATGGGAAGATACCTGCTAGTGCTACAGATGCCAATGTCATCATAATCATAGTAGCTTTCATAGTCTTGCCAAGTCCACCCATTTTAAACGGATCAAGTTCATCGTGCATAGCGTGCATAACGTTACCTGCACCTAAGAATAAAAGTGCTTTAAAGAATGCGTGAGCCATTAAGTGAAAAAGTGCAACCCAGTAAGCACCAAGTCCTGCAGCTGCAAACATATAACCAAGTTGTGAAAGTGTAGAGTATGCAATTACACGTTTAATATCACGATTAACAAGTGCCATTGTAGCCGCAAAAATTGCAACAAATGTACCAAGACTTGCTATAAAAAGACCAACATTAGGGATTAATGCATATAACTCGTTTGAGCGAACTACCAAGTAAACACCAGCTGTTACCATTGTTGCCGCGTGGATAAGTGCCGATACCGGAGTAGGACCTTCCATCGCATCTGCAAGCCAAGTATGTAGTGGAAACTGTGCAGATTTACCCATAGCACCAACAAATAAGAAGATACCAATCCAAGTAAGTGTAGCCGTATCAAGACCAGGCATTGCAGCAAAAGCTTCTGCATATTGAAGAGTTCCTGTGTTCCAATATACTAAGAAAATACCGATAAGCATTCCAAGGTCAGCTATACGGTTCATAATGAACGCTTCGTTTGCTGCCCAAGTAGCACTCTCTTTTTTATACCAGAAACCAATAAGACCCCATGAACAAAGACCAACACCTTCCCAACCTATAAATAGACCTGCGAAGTTATCACTCATAACAAGTACCATCATAGAGAAAACAAATGCAGATAACCAAGCAAAGAATCTGTTAAACCCTTTATCATGATCCATATAACCGATTGCATATACGTGAACTACAGTAGATACAAGTGTTACAACCATCATCATAGTTACAGACACTTGGTCAACTACAAATCCAAACGGTATATATAAATCTCCAGTAGCCATCCATGTCATCATCTCAACATGTAAAGTATGACTGGTTGTTAAAACCAATACTAAAAGTATAGTTGAACTAAGTAGTGATACACCAAGTAATATACTTGGAACTATACCAGCTATTTTCATTTTTGGCTTTGATCCAAAAAGTGCTGCAAATAAAGAACCGACTAGTGGTGAGAATAATGCAGTATATAAAAATAATTCCATTAGTTTATCCTTTCATTCTTGTCATAAAATCAAGGTCAATATTATTGTAACGTTTATGCCAAACAATTAATAAACCAAGTCCAACAGCAACTTCACTTGCTGCAATAGCAATTACGAAAAATGCAAACATTTGACCAGTCAGGTCACCGTAATAATGAGAGATAGCTGCAAAAGAGATATTTACAGAATTTAGTAAAATCTCAGTAGCAAAAAACAGCATTAAAAGATTTTTTCTCTTCATTACACCAACTAATCCAATAGCAAAAAGGATTGTTGATAAAACAAGGTAGTGATTTAATCCAATTTCTATCATTTAAGGTCCTTTGGTCTCATTTTCTCGGCACGCATATCTTTAATCTCTTCTTCTGTCATCAGTGTTAAAGATTCATCCATTTTTTTACCGGCTAATACAATACCTGCTATCATTGCCACTAAAAGCATTACAGCTGCTACTTCAAAAGGTACTAGGTATTTTGTAAATAAAACCATACCAACCTCTTGTGTATTTCCATGTGTTCCAACCGGATAAAGTGCTGTAATGTTATCACTGATAATTGGAGCTGAAAATATTAAAACAGCTAAAACAGCACTGATTGTAGCTAAACCTACTACAAGATACTGATTACCTTTTTTCTCTTGAACTTCTCTAGTTGTATCAAAAAACATCATACCAAAAGCATATAGAGCCATAACAGCACCAGAGTAAACAACTATCTGAACTGCACCTAAAAAGTCAGCACCTAATATAAAGAAAAATGCCGAAATAAAAATCATTCCTGCTGCTAACGCTGTTAAAGCGTATAACGCTTGTGATGTCGTAACTGTAATGTAAAACATCGCAATAGTTAAAAAAGCAAACAGATAAAAAGCAATCGCTTCAAACATACCCATACTCCTTAATATGCTAGAGGTGTTTTTTTAACACGCTCATCTTCATGTGGTGTAATAGCACCAAAACCTTCAAACTCTTTTTGAGTTCCAGCCTTCATCTTATCAAGTGGTGTCAACATATCTTCATATAAAACAAAGTGTTCACGTTGTTCAGATGCGTTCTCATACTCACCACCGTGTGTAATTGCAAGTTCCGGACAAACTTCAGCACAATATCCACAAAAGATACAACGACCAAGATTGATGCTGTACTCAGAAACTTCTTTACGAGAGTTTTCATCTATCTTAGTTTCCATTCTGATACAGTTAGAGATACAGATCTTTTCACAAAGACCACAACCGATACATCTCTCAGTATCACTCTCCCATAATCTTTTCATCTTATGTACAGCACGGTATCTAGGACCTATAGGCATTTTCTCTTCAGGATACTGAACAGTATGGATATCAAATCTTATCATCTCACGCATTACAACCCAAAGACCAACAAAAAGTTCACCTCTAAAAGTTCTTTTTACAACACGCTTAAATTTACCCCAAGGTGTAGTAGGGTAATCAGCGATATCTACCATAAAGTAACCGTTATCACTTACATTTCTATTATTAAATTGTTCTTCAATTTTCATCAATTACCCCTTACATCATTACTAAACCAGTGATAACTATGTTTATCACTGCTATTGGCATTAAAACTTTCCAACATAACCACATAAGTTGATCTGGTCTAACATCTGGCCAAGCTGCTCTTGTCCATAGGAAAAAGAAGAAGAAAAATGCCATTTTACCAAGTAGTGCCAGTGCACCCATTACGCTTCCATCTCCAAAACCACCAAGGAAAATAAGAGGAATAACAAAAGATATAAAGAACATATTTGCATACTCACCGATAAAGAATAGTCCCCATCTCATACCAGAATACTCAGTACCAAAACCATCAATAATCTCATGGTCGTTTGCAATCAAGTGAAATGGTGTACGACCAGTCTCGGCGAATGCAGCTATCCAAAATAAAATAAATGCTACAGGTTGAGACCATATTATCCATCCATTTTCAGCTTGGTAATTGTTAAAGTCAATTAAAGAAAGTGAACCAACCATCATAATTGGTGCTAAAATTGAAAGACCCGTAACAACCTCATATGATATAAATACCGCAGCACCACGAGCAGCTGAGATAAGTGAGAATTTATTAGCTGAAGCCATACCACCAAGTAATGGACCATATAAACCAACACCCATTACACCTAAGATATAAAGAATACCGATGTTAATATCAGATACTATTGGATTTACTTTATATCCAAATAGCTCAAAAGACGGTAAAAACGGAATTGCAGCTGAAGCCATAAAAGCTGTTGCAGCTGTAATAACAGGTGCTAATTTAAAAATACGTCCAACTACGTTTGTAGGAATAATATCCTCTTTTGTAAATAGTTTTACACCATCGGCCGCAACTTGCAATAATCCAAATGGACCAACATACATAGGCCCAAGACGACGTTGCATAAACGCAAGTATCTTTCTTTCAAAATATGTACCTAAACCTGCTAAAGCAGAAAATACAAGTAAAATTACAACTATTTTAATAATAGTTTCTATTAAATATGCTGTTTCCATATATTACACCTTTTCTATCGAAGCTGAACTAAAGCGATAACCGCTAAATAAAGCCTCTGAATTTAGATTTGAATCAAAAGTCGGCAATACCACAATATCACCACTTATTTTATTATCGCTTACGATATTTGCAACTAGTTCGCCATTATCTGTTTTAACCCTAACACTATCACCTTCGTTAAAGTCAGATGAGTTTAGGTAATCTTCACTCATATAAATACCGCTTACTTCATCAACGTTAGTACATTTATAAGTAAAGTCTGTAAATTGTCTTACAGGGTTAGCTAAGTAAATTAAAGAACCTTCTAGTTTTTCATCAGATATTGGTGTAACTTTTTGATTTGTACTTTTCTTAACTTTTACATTTTCAAGCAGATATCCACGGTGCTCTACTCCGTCATTATCGTAATGATTTGGTAAATCATCAAAGTGTACAGTTTTAAATCCTGTTTCTACCGGAAGTTGTTCTGTATAATCAATTGTTAATTCAGCTTTTAAACCTAAAGCATTAGCTATATCATTTAAAACATACCCATTATAAGGTAGTGCAGCATTTGTAGGATTAACTCTTTTATTTATTGAAGTCAAAGTTCCTTCTTGCTGATTGATAGCAGGCATATCCAAGTCACCGTTACCAAGAGCAGATAAAGTAAAGTCACCCTTAGTGTTGTAACCAACAGTATAACCGCTAGCTTCATCATCAAGTTCACAAATTAGACTTACACCTAAAGTATTAGTAAGTGATGGAATCATTGTAATTTCAAAGTCAG
>JAPHSI010000175.1 GCA_026193155.1 Sulfurimonadaceae bacterium
GGCTGAAGTTGATGTGCTTCTTGGTGGACGTGCAGCGGAGCAGGTTTTCATCGGTGAAATTTCTACTGGGGCAGGAAACGATTTAGAACGTGCTACTGATATTATAAAATCTATGGTACAAACATATGGTATGACAGACGTAGCAGGTTTGATGGTAATGGAGAAATCTCGTCAATCTTTCTTAGGTCAACAAGGTGGTGCTACACGTGAATATAGTGATAAATTAGCACAAGAAGCAGATGAGTTTATAAAAGCATCTCTGGATGAGCATTATAAAGCTGTTGTAGCTAGACTTGAAGAGTATCACGGAGCTATAGAAGAGATGGTTAAGCTTCTTTACAAAAAAGAGAATATCACTGGTGAAGAGGTTAGAGAAATAATACTGAATTTTGAAAAGGAAAACAGTATAGAATCTAAAGTTCAAGAACATATCAATGAGATAAAAGATGAACTTAAAGAAGATGCTTCTATGAGCAAAGAAGAGATGAAAGATGATGAACAATAATCTATTTCCCATATCTAAAGAGGGCTGGAGTTATATAGGATATTCTGTTGTACTATTTTTACTACTTGGATTTTTGGATTTAGATTTTTTACAGTTTTTTACTTTTTTACTTATAATATTTTTTATATATGTATATAGAAACCCGGAACGACAAATGCCTGCCTTTGAAAAAGGTGGAATAACTAGTCCTGTTGATGGTAAGATAGTAGATGTTACGAATGATGACAATGGTATTAATATCACACTAGAGAGTAGTTATAACGATGTATCTGTACTTAGAGTCCCTATAGAATCTGTAGTATCAGAGATCAAAGAACAAAAAGGGGCTTCTTTATCTAAAAACTCTTTAAAAGCTAAAATACTAAATGAAAAACTCAGTATTTCTTTTAAAGATTCTAAAGAAAGAGTCGTTAAAGTATCTCATACTAGCAATCTAAGCTTTTCACATATATCACACGATTTAATAAACTCTCAAAAATTAATACAAGGTTCCCGTTATGGTGTAATGCCGAAGGGTATTAGTATAATTTCACTACCAAAGGGATCAAAAATAAATGTTCAAATAGGTAATGAAATAAGAGCTTGTGAGAGCGTTATTGCTTATCTTTCTTAGCTAATGTTTTATGAAGGTACAGCTTGTCTGTATCTATATCAAAAGTAAAAAATTTTGATTTAAAGTTATTATCCCCAACCATATTTAATTGAATGGAAGCCCCTGCATTATTCTGAGTTTCTAAATATAATAAGCCAAGTGCATAGCGGCTTTGTTTGGATTTTTTATTTTTCATTTTAGCTAGTTCCAAAAGTGCTATTGCATTTGCATTATGATTTGCTGCCGTAGAAGCAACCGCACCTAAGAATAATGTGTAAGAATCTCTTACTTTTAAATTGTCTATTAAATTATTGTAAAGTACATAAGATTCTTCATATTCTTTATCATACAAAGAAGCCAGAGCAAGTGCACTTGTAAGTGCTTCTGTGTTTTTTCTAGTAGTTTCTAATTCATCGCGAAGAAGTTTTCTTGTGTAGTATAGATTTCCTGTGATTAAACTTTGTTGCACATATAGATGTCTTGTAATAAAAGGTCCATAAAATAAATCATCATATTTGAACTTCTGTTTTTTTAGATATTTTTGAACCTCAAAAGCATATTTTTTAGGTTTTAAGTCTTCAAAATGAGTATCAATGTACATAATATGTGGAAGAATATCATTTGGAAAAAGTGTACTTAATGTAGTAGTAGCTTTTTTAGCAATCTGTTTATTATTCATATCATGCGCAATAATTGCCTCTAGTGCCAAATATATAGGTCTTTGTTTATAATCATTATACAACCAATCAGATGCACTAGATGAGTTGTTATTGCTTATAAATAAAAGTGTTTTATAAAACTGAATCTCTTCAGACTCATCTTCTAGGAGCATAGACTCTTTTAAAGTATTTAAAAGTCTTTTTTTGTCTTTATCTAATAAATCAGCACATAAAGAAGCATAAATACCAGAGAGGTAGTTCTTTGCATCAAGATGGAATGATTTAATAAAATGTTTATATGCATTTGTCGTATCACCCATTTGTGCATAAGTAAGACCCAAATTATAATGCAGTATAGAATGTTTTGGTTGAATATTTACAAGTTCTTTTAGCTTTTCATTTGCATCTCTTAAATCAAAAGATAGAGCCATTTTAATGGCTTGTACAATACCCTTGTTAACACTTGAAGTAGATTTACTTTTTTTAAGATAATTTTTTGCACTATTAATATTGTCTATATATATATTTGTATTTCCTTTTCTAATGTAATCAATAGTGCTACTTGCATTAAATATTTTGTATGGTGAAAAGTAAAAGATTGTATGGTATTTAATCATTTTACTTGTTTTTATATCATCTTTATAGCTTATTTGTGCTTTTTCTGGGTCAAATAGTTCATCTTTTAATCGTACTTTTATAGGATATGGTTTGTATACCTCTTCTGGAAACATATCTGTCGTATTTTGAATAAGTTTTCCTGCCGATGCAACACGACCAGACTTTAGATAAATATAACTAAGTGCTAGTGCAGATTTAACAGGTTCTATATTGTTACTCATAGCTTCTTGCATATATTTTTCTGCCAATGCTGTATCACCAATCCTTCCATATAAAAGACCTAAAGACAGAGAATCAGTTTTATTATAATTTTGTTCAAGATCCTCTATAGCTTTATAGTTGTTGTCGTATAGTGCATTTATTTTAGATCTTAAGTGTTTTTGTATAGTTGGGTATTCATCTGTTGTTGGGTTAACTAGTGCAGTTAATGCCTCAATATAGTTGTTTTTATAATATTGGATTAGAGCATAATAGTATGAATAAAGGGGTGATTTGTTTTCTGAAGGAAGATATGCATATGCTAGATTGATATAGTAGTCAAAACTTTTTTTATCGCCTATATGCAGTGAACAAACAGCGGCGTTTATGGCACTCACACATCTTTTTTCTCCATTTTCTATAGCTTTGGAAAATGTTTTTAATGCAGTGTCATATTGTTCATTTTTAAGTTGTGCTACACCAAGGTTGTATTGTGAGATAGATTCGCTAAATTCAGCTATCTTCTCATACAGATGCAAGGCTTTTGCTTGTGAACCGTTTTCATATAAATAAGCAGCCTTAGCTATCATATTTTCTAGTTCACTCATCTCAACATTTTGTTTTTTATGTTCATCACCATTGAGCTTTTCTTCGATAGAATCTATAGAAAATTTCTCAACTTCTTTTTTGTCCGATGAAAAAATTATAATAAGAGTTACTATAATAATTACAATTAAAATAGCACTTATTGCAGAAAAAATAATTATCTTTTTCTTTTTATCACTATCGTCTGACTCATCATGCTCAATAGTTTTGATTACATCATCGTCTTCAATGATAATTATTTCTTCTTCTAGTTCAGCCATTACTTACCTTGATTTAGTCCTATTCTTTCATTTAATAAGCAAGATTAGTGCCAAACTAGTAAAAAAAACTTATATTATCTAGCCTGTTTTATTGCCTCTAAAGCTGCTTCATAGTTTGGTTCTGCCGTAACTTCCGGAACAACTTCTTTATATACAATTTTTCCACTTCTATCTATTACAAAAACGGCTCTGGCACTTAAACCTTTTAACTTGTTATCATCCATTAAAACGCCATATGCTTTGCTAACTTCTTTATCCATATAGTCAGATGCTACACTAAGATTTTCAATACCTTCAGTTGAGCAAAAACGCTCAGATGCAAAAGGTAAATCCATAGAGACAACAGTTGTCTCACAAATATCTAAGTTATTAACATCTACATTGAACCTTCTTGTCTCGGCAGCACAAGTATCAGTATCTAATGATGGAACTGTTATAAGAAGCTGAATTCTGTCCCTAGCTCCACCTACTTCTATTTCGTTTAAATCAGTCCCTATAGCTTTAGCTATTGGCGCATCGTCACCTACATTTAGGTTGTTGCCAGCTAACTTAACTTCTGTACCTTTAAACATTGTTGTTTGCATATTTTAGCCTTTATAAAAATTTTAATTATATTAACATTATTTTTACTAGGAGTTATTAAGAAATATAAAAGTTTTTAATTTTTTTTTCTAAGTGAGTAAAATTATTCTATTATAAAAAGTAACTCTAACTAATACCTAGCTTAAAAACAAATTAAACAAATTTCTAATACAATATAACAAAAATGAAATTTTTTTAAAGGGTAGCTAATGAGTAAAGATCAGATTCTAGCACCAAATTTATATAAAGTCATTGACAGTATTGAATCCGACAGAGTAAAAATAGCTGATGAATGGATGAGAGTAGAGATAGTTTCTGACATATTTAAAAAATATAAAATTTCTATTAAAAAGTTTAAAGAAAATTTTGCAATTAAAATCTTAGAGTACTTTATATCTGTTGTCCGGGAGGAAAAAGAAGCC
>JAPHSI010000151.1 GCA_026193155.1 Sulfurimonadaceae bacterium
GGATTATTTAAAAAAGATGAAAAAACCAGAGGTGAGTTTTTCTCCCTAATAAATTCTCCTACCGGGACAAGATATTAAATTTTATGCCATTTAGCTCCCTAAAAGAAAAACTATCATCTGTTAGCCATTCTACACATTTTGGTGAAGTGGTTAAAATCAATGCTACTGTCATTACTGCAACAGGGTTAAATGTCAGCATTTCAGATATGGTAAAAATCATATCAAACTATAACGGACAAGAAACGGTAGGTATGGTTACCGAAATAGACGGTAAAACCTTTTATATAACACCGTTTCGTTTTGTTGAGGGTTTTCGTGCAGGCGATAAGGTATATTTGGATTCAAACGGTTTAAATATAAATATAGGCGATGGATTGATAGGACGTGTTGTAAATCCTTTTATGCAACCCATTGATGATAAAGGGCCAATAAAAAATACTAAGATGGCACCTATCATAAAAGAACCGATTCCTGCTATGAGACGTGGGATGATTGATGAAGTTTTTAGTGTAGGCGTTAAAAGCATAGATGGTTTATTAACATGTGGAAAAGGTCAAAAACTTGGTATTTTTGCGGGTAGTGGGGTAGGTAAGTCTACTCTTATGGGTATGATTGTCCGCGGGGCGGATGCACCTGTTAAGGTTGTAGCACTTATTGGTGAGCGTGGACGCGAGGTACCGGAATTTATTGAGAAAAACCTCGGTGGTGATTTGACAAATACCGTAATTGTTGTTGCAACTTCTGATGATTCACCTCTTATGCGTAAGTACGGTGCATTTTCAGCTATGAGTGTAGCTGAGTATTTTAAAGATAAAGGGCAAGATGTTCTTTTTATAATGGATTCAGTAACCAGATTTGCAATGGCTCAGCGTGAGATAGGATTAGCTCTTGGAGAGCCTCCAACATCAAAAGGTTATCCACCATCATCATTAACGCTTCTTCCTCAGCTTATGGAACGTGCCGGAAAAGAAGAGGGTAAGGGTAGTATTACGGCTTTTTTTACGGTACTTATAGAAGGTGATGATATGAGTGACCCGATTGCAGATCAAAGTAGGTCGATTTTAGATGGTCATATTGTACTCTCACGTGAGCTTACCGACTTTGGTATATATCCACCTATCCATATACTTAACTCGGCTTCTAGAGTAATGAATGACATCACTAGCACAGAACATATAGATGCAGTGATGAAATTTAGAAGAATGTATACGCTTTTGAAAGAAAATGAGATGTTAATTCGTATAGGTGCTTATACAAAAGGTACTGATATTGAACTTGATGAAGCTATTGCAAAAAAAGATAGTATGGAAAATTTTTTAAAACAACGCGCAGATGTCCAAATTTCTTATGAGGATAGTATGAAAGATATTTTATCTATCATTAAACAATAGTTACTTGATAAAATCGGAATAAAACCAACTATTTCTATCGGTTGTAATATCATGAGTAATAGCAAGTTTTTGTTTAGTTTTTTGTTCGTACTTTTTCATTAATATTTTTATTTCGTGGTCTAAGCCAAATGTATCTATGTAAGAATAGATAAGCTTCTGAGCATCTTTAAACGAACGTTTTGATAGATGAGCTTTAATTTTTACTTGAAATGCAAGTCTAAATAAATCACCGATTTTATCAATCCTGCCTTCTAAGTTCACTAATTGGCCAAGGGTATTTTTTATATCTGATATTTTTGCGTTAAGTGCATATATCTCACACTTCTCAATTATTTTTTGCCAGTGCTTTTCAAGTAATTCACCAAGTTCGGTAGTATATAGGCTTGGATGCATATCTAAAGTGTCATAACACTTTTTCAAATTATTTTTTTTATAGTAATGTTGAAGAACTTCTAAGTATTTACATTCATTTTCAAAGTCATTGATTTGATCTTTTAGATGCAATACTTCTTTTATAATAGATATAGATATTCTTGCTTTTGCGACATCGCCTTGATATATAAAGTTTTTGATTTGTGCTACTTTATATTCAAGTTCTCTTTGTAGTATGTTATAGCTTGGTGATTTTGTTAGTAGTTTGTTCTTATTTGCAAGTATAGAAGCTTTTGCATAATTTTTTTCATCAATGGCTAATATAAACTGTACAAAATCTTTATTTTGCTTTAGAAGCAAATCTATCATATCTTTTTTAGATGGTATAGTTTTATACTCATCAAGTAAAGATTTTGCATTTCCTATTTTATTAAGCAGTATTTGTCTTTGTGCATTTTTGAAAACTTCTCTCCAAACCTCTTCCATCTTCCTAAAGATAGGTGTTTTTTCCAGTTCAGGGTATCTTGAACATAATGCATAGGCAATAGTTAGTTTTTTATTTATATAAAGCTGTTTGAGGTTATTATAATTTCTAAAAGCTATAAGCAGAGAATTAATCTCTTTTTGTTTTGAAGGTATGTTTTTAAACATTTTTAGTAGTTCGTTGGCAATAGATGTATTTTTATCAATAAGGGCGACTACAGCTTTATTATATATATTATTATATAGTTTATTTAAATCAGTGTAAGTTTTTGTGTTTTTAAGCATTGGTTCTTTTTCAACAAGTTCATATGCTTTGTCTAAGGAGTTGTGTAATATCAACGATTTTAAATCTTCTTCACATGAAAGCTCTATTTTTTTAATAAAACCGCTTCTAAGAGCTACTGCTATATGTTTATGATCTATATTTGATAGTCTAATTACTTTATCATCAAAGCTCATATATTTATGTTGTAATAAGCTAGAATTTTTTATATCAATCATACTTACATAATTTGTGTTTGAACAAAGCATCATGTAGTTTGGATCAGGCATTGGTAAAATCTGACGAATACGGGAAAGAGGTGTGTCTATTTCACTTAATAATTTTTTTTGTTTTATAGAAAATATACTGATTAATCCATCAAAATTTGCACTTAAAATAGTATCATCGTCTATAAAATGTAAAGTATTAATTCGTGCACGAGTATTTTGAAGTACAATCTTATTAGCTCTAGAGTACATATCTATGATTATAATTGTCCCTCCAAGCCCAGAGCATGCCAACCTGTTTTTTTTGATGCATAGAGCACTTACGTAGTTCTTACGGATATGTTTTCTATCATCATCATGATATGGAAAGGAGCAAAGCCTTGAAATTGCAGAATTATTGGACCAATTGTATTGAATAACTCTCCCATTTTCATTACCTGCAATTAAGTAATTAGATGTATTATCAAAAATAAGTAGTTGAATCTGTATCGAATCGGTAGGTATTACTTTAAGAATCTCTTTTTTTTCAATATCGGCAATATATATTACTTTAGGATTCGCAAAAGCTAAAAGCTTTCCATCTGAATTAAAAGCAACAGCTGTAGTATCTTGGTTTAAATATTGACTTGTAAAATGTTTTTTTGTACTGCAATCTAAAGCAGAAAAAATTTTTGCACCGTGAAGTTTTGTAGAGAAGGCTAATTCGTTAGTTGAAGTTGTTTTAAGAGAGGTTATAAATGATCTGGCTTTAATGCATTCTATAATTTCTGACAATCATTCTACTCCATACATATGTTATGAGAGTATTATATGGCATTAAAACTAAATTTGAGCCCAAAAAAGGCTCAAAAAGTACTTAACAAGATGGAACGTTTCCACTATCGTTAGCATACTCATAGAAAAAGTCATAATAGTGTGGTAAATATTTGTCTTTTAAAGCTTTATCTTTAACACTTGGACAAATACTTTTAATCTCTTTAGCTAAATCACCTTTAACAGCTTCCCATTCATCTTGAGAGTGTTTAGCAGCCATTTTTGCACCATTCATTCCACATGCACCTTTTAATTTTTTAAGGTATAGTTTTTGACCTTTTGCAGCATCTGCACTTAATGTTGTAGAACTCATAGTTAGCATTACTAATGCAGCTAAAGCGATTTGAATCATTTTTTTCATTTTTTTCTCCTATTGAAAATTGATGTATTTTATCCAAGAAAAAATAAAATTAAGATTTATCAAAAAAATTATGTAGAATATTTATAGAAATGTGTAAATTTGAGGATTATTAGAAGGTTTTCCCCAAAAGGGGAAAATTAATTAAGCACGACCTGAAAGCATTCCGTGAATAGTCATTGGTTTTAGTGCATAAACTTTTAGTAACCACCAAATCCATCTCTCTTGAGTTGGATCTAATGGGAATGAAGCAGCATTTTTACCTGAACCTGCTGGTTTAGAAGCCCAGTTGAATTCAGCTAACATTACAGTACCGATATTAGTAATAAGTGGACATACTGTATATCCATCATATTTAGATGCTAAAGATTTACCTTGCATTGAAGCAATTATATTATCAACTACAACTTTGTATTGTTTACGAGCCGAACCACCAGTTTTACCCATTGGAACTGCAGCAACATCACCTAGTGACCAAACGTTTTTATATTTAACGTGTTGAAGAGTTTCTTTGTTTACTGGAACCCAACCTTTAGCAGAACCAACAGCAGATTTACCAACTACATCTGGAGCTTTCATTGGAGGAGTAATATGCATAAAGTCATATTTAACTTCTACACGCTCATGTTTAGTAATCATAGTGTATTCTTCTAAATCTTGATCGTAAGCACCTTTTTCTTTCCAGTGCTTGTCAAATACTGCAGTTTTAGTAGCAGTATCTACTTCGATAAGGTTATGTTATAGTGCCATTTGAAACCACGAGTTTTAAATTGCTCTACGATTGCAGTATGGTAATCTTTAATACCGAACATTCCACCACCGTTTGGATAGAAAGTTAACTCAACTTTGTCACGTACACCAGCTTCAACTAAACGTGCATTTGTTAGGTACATGATTTTCTTAGGAGCACCACCACATTTAATTGGTGTATTTGGGTGAGTAAATACAGCTTGTAGTTTTTCAGGACCTTTGTGAGCTTTTGCTTTAGCAATTAACTCTTCTATACCTTTGTATGTAGCTTCAGCACCATCTTGGAAATAGATAGAGTGTAAACCGTCTTTACCTATACCTGAGTTCTTAACAGCAGCATTGTCTTTACCAGATGAAGTGATTTCACCTTCAAGACCTTTGATCTGTGCATAGTTTAGCATTACACCAGTTGCAATAATCATTTGGTCATATTTAACTTCTTGAGAACCATCAACTGTTACTGAGTTATTATCCGGATCAAAAGCAGTAACGCTACCTTTAATTAGTTTAACGCCACTTGGTAAAAATTCATCTCTGTTATACTGGATGTCACTTTTATCCCAAAGGCCTGCTCCTACTAATGTTTGACCAGGTTGGTATGAAACAGACATTGGGTCTGGCTCAATTACAGTGATATCAGCATTGCTAATAGAGTTGTTAAGGCGTGCAGCAGTACTCATACCGGCTAAACCACCACCTACGATTACTATTTTACCTTTTACGTCAGCAGCAGCAGCAGTTGCAGCTCCAACAGTTGTTCCAGCCATTACTGATGCAGCAACAGGTGAAACGCTCATGAATTTTAAAGCGTCACGACGAGACATAATCTCAGGGTGCTTATCAACTTCGTTTAGAATCTCTTCTAGGATTTGATTTTTAGACATATAATTTCCCTTGTGTTAATAAAGTGATTGATTTTACTTGCTATAAGCTTAAGACAATTTTAAATAGTGTATTTTTTAACAATTTTAAGAACTTATATCACATTAGTGTGATAAAGTGTCTGAAAATTACATAATTGAAAGTTTGTCAAATGTAGGCAGCAAGGGAGTTTGAAAGGTTATTCTAATAATTATTATAAGTTGAAGTTTATTTAAGTTGTAGTAATAAAGAAATAAGTGAAATCACTTATTTCTTCTATATTTTAGATTAGTATCTATATCTGAAGTATACTCTTATATCTTGAGCTTCTTCAACTGGATCCATATAAGGACTTGCTTTAGCATCAGCCATACTTATTGGAGTACCACCATCACCAAAGAAACCATTTGAACCTGTATAGTCATAAGTCATTTGAGTATATCTAACTTGCATAGAGAATGCTTTTTCGATTAACGGCTGAGTCCAGTATAACTCAATAGCATCACCACGAGTAGCTAATTTAGAACCAGCCATAGTATCTTCACCGTATGTAAATGGTCTCCAGTACTCATCACCGTGATTATATTCTAGACCAAATCTACCACCTGTCATATTTGGCATATTTACACCTAACCAATATGATGAACCAGTTTCTGACTTATCGCTACCTAACATGTTACCTGAAGCCACACCCATCATTTGTAGTGCTGCAGCCCCTCCAACATTATCAGTATCTACAGCAGCCGTTCTAATAGCACTATCTGTAGGATGAGACTTACTCATAGCATAAGATGCAAAGAAAGTTGTTTCATCTAAAAAGTCAGATATCCCATCACCTATACCGTCAACTTTAAACGATACAGCCATACCATCCATGTCTCCTGTATTCTCCATAGCCCAAGTTTGAACATCATCAGCCATAGAAGGAGTATTTTGTGTTTGGTAATTAGTTAAAATCATACCTGGAACATTTAGACCACGGTACCAAGTAGTTTTAACTGCATATTGACCATTATCATACGGAACAAAAATAAAACCATACATATCTACAGTATCCATGCCACCATCAGCTTCAACATAGTTTGGAGATGTTCCACCCATACCATTAAATAAAGTGTAATCAGCTTCATTTGACCAAGCTTTAGCATTTGTTAAACCGCGCCCAAGACAAATTTTAAACATCATACCTGGTACATAAGTATCTAGATTAATACCAGCTGATGCACCGTCAAACTCCATATTTATAACATGACCAAGTGGAGATTTTGCTTTTGGATCATCATCTCTTAGGTTAGCTAGGTAACCATTTGTAGATGGGCGACGACCAATACTTGCAGTAAAGCTCAAATCTCCAACTTTTGGCATCCATAACCAGTAAGCTTCTCTTACGCGTAATTTGTCATCATTTAATGTTTCACTTGAAACCCAATCAAATGTATCAAAACCTGTACCTCTTTGTGGGTAGTTAGTCATAGCTCCTGAAGTTTGCATAGACGCATTACCAAAAGCCTTGTGATAAGCCAATTGACCTTTAAATACTAACTCATCTGTAGGTGCATAACCCATGTTTAACCAAAGACGGTTTGAATATAATCCATCATTTTTGTAAGTAGTACCACCAGCTGTTTTGTATTCTAAATTATCATAAGCTGTACGAAAATCAACATCGAACTTAACATTATCATTTGCTGCCTGAGCATTTACACGACCTACTTTTTTTTGAAGTTTAGTCAACTTTTTATTTAATTTATCAATCTGAGATTGTAAATCAGCATTAGCATCCGCATATAAAGCTGTACTTAGAAAAGCAGCAGCTGAAAGAGCTATTATTTTTTTCATTCGAATTCCTTCATCAATTTATTCATTTACCATCATATCACAAACTTGAAAGGAATTTGATAAAAAAGTGATAAATTTTCTTTTTTTTGTTACAAAAGTACGCACATTAATAGAAGTAGGGTTTAGCATTAATTTTAGCTTATAATTATAAGTAAATTTTATTTATTAAGAGTTGGATATTAATCCTATTATTCCAAATATTTTTGTTTACAGTATAAGAACAAGTTATTTTTTTGTCTTGAGGTATTTCAAAGACTTCCTTATATAATGTAAGCTCAAGAGAGTTTAAATCACTGTTGTTTTGTTTAATTATTATCTTAGAATGATTCTTTTCTCGACCAAATATTTTTATATCCTCAATGTGTGCATCCTGAATTAAAAATGTTGGTCGTTTATTTGCTTCACCATATGGTTCAAACATATCAAATAAGTTTAAAAGTTCTATATCTATA
>JAPHSI010000082.1 GCA_026193155.1 Sulfurimonadaceae bacterium
TCTAAAAGCCACTCATTTGAAGGTACACGCCATTCATCTTTTGGCTTTAATACCAAAAAGGTATCTGTATCGTTAAGCCCCATCGGGTCAAGTCCTATCTCGTCACTTCCACCGCGGGCAATAATAGATATAACCTCAGGTACTTTTTTCATAAGGCTTTGTTGTATTTTTAAATCTATATCCCTACTTGCTTCTAAGGATATTGAAGGATTTTTTTCTATACCTATGATAACATTTCCCTCATCTAGTTCAGGCATAAATGTTTTTCCGACCTGTGTATAAGCAAAACTAGCTGCTATCCATAAAATACCTACTAATATAAAAACCATTTTTTGATGGAACAGTGCATATGTTAGGGATTTTTCATAGATATTTTCCAAAAATACCATAAGTGCAACTTTTGGATGAGATGTCTGCTTTAGGACATAAAAGCTAACAACTGGTATAAAAGTAAGTGCCAAAATAAGAGACGACGTAAGGGCGAACACTATACTTAATGCAACAGGTACAAAAAGTTTACCTTCAAGTCCCTCTAACGTTAGAAGCGGTAAGAAAACAATAATTATAATCAGAATTCCAGTAAAAACAGGGGTAGCCACCTCTTTAGCAGAGTCCATTACCAACTGTAATTTAGGTTTGTCTTTATTTGCCTCATCGTATAGATGTTCACTTATATTCTCGACCATAACAACACCTGCATCTACAAGCATACCTATTGCTATTGCCAAACCGCCTAGGCTCATAAGATTAGCCGTAATTCCAAAATAACTCATGGCTATAAAGGTCATCATTGCGGCAAAGGGCAAGATTATTGCAACACTAAATGCAGATGCAAAATTTCCTAAAAATAAAAACAGGACTATAACTATTAAAACCAATGCTTCTATAAGTGCAGTTGATACTGTATGTATAGCTTTTGATACTAAATCCGAACGGTCGTAAAAAATATTTATGGATGTCCCTTTAGGCAAATCTTTTTCTATTTTCTCAAGTTCATTTTTTACCCTTACTAAAACTTTTGATGTGTCTTCACCTTTTCTTGATAATATCAGGCCCTCAACAGCTTCTTCTTTACCGTCTTTTGTAACAAAACCTCCACGAGTTAAAGAGCCTATTTGAACATTTGCGATATCGGATATTCTAATATTTCGCCCATTTTCATGCTTAACTATCAAGTTTGATATATCTTTTGTATTTTTTAGTCTCCCCTCGGAGCGGACAAACAAACTTTGTTCACCAATTGAGAGTCTTCCCACACCATCATTTTTATTATTTTTCTCTAACACATCTTTTAGATGCTCCATAGTTATTTTATATAACTTCATTTTAGAAAAATCAGGGACTATCTCATATGTTTTTACATACCCACCAAGTGCATTTGCCTCTGCTACACCGTCAATCGAGCGTATTCTTTTATTTATAACCCAGTCAAGTAAAGTTCTTTTTTGCATCAAATCGAGCGTATCGGATTCTATGGTAAACATTAAAACTTCTCCGAGCGGCGTAGTAATCGGTGCTAATCCACCTGAAACATTGGCTGGTAACAAATCTTTAACTTCACTAAGTCTCTGAGCTACCTGTTGTCTTGCCCAATATATATCTACACCGTCTTCAAAATCTATAGTAATATCACAAAGACCGTATTTTGAAAGTGAGCGAACAATTTTTTGATTTGGAATACTTTGCATATTCTGCTCAATGGGAATCATTACCCTCGCTTCCATCTCCGAAGGTGTCATACCGGAAGATTTTAAAATGATTTTTACCTGTGTAGGTGCTACGTCAGGATATGCATCTACAGGTAGTTTTAACATCGAGTTAGTTCCAAAAATCAAAATAACAAGTGCTATTACAAGAACAAGTATCTTCCTTGAGAGTGCAAAATCAATAATATTTTCACTCATCATCTGCCTCCATAGCATTTAAAAGAGCAGAGGTTGAACTAACAGCTAAAGCATCACCGGCTTTTAAATCTGAATGAATAATATAACAAACAGGTCCCTCTTTAATTATCTCAACATTTACAACTTCAAAACCATCTTTGATTTTTTTAAATACGTATGATTTATTATCTACAAAAACTAAGGCACTTTTTTTAATCTTTAAAGCATTACTTACATTTTTTTCAATATTTGAAGAATAAACCCTATTTATCATTATATTTTCACTATTTTGTATTTTTGCTCTAACATTGACAGATTGAGATTCATTATTTACAATATTTCCAATTGCAACAATTTTTGCACTAAAGGAATCAAACACACATTTATCCCCAATAGATAAGCTAGCTACGACTTTAACTGGTATACTGAGTTCAATATATCTATTACCATCCGCATAAATATGCATCATTGAGCGATTTGATTCTACTTTTTCACCTATATTTACATCTATGTCATCTATCACACCATCTCTTGGAGAAAGGATATTTATTTTCATAATAGGCTGATAATTTTTTTGGATTCTTTTTAGCATATCATCACTAAATCCGCTTGATAAAAGTTCATTAGCACTAAGTCTTACTACCAAATCACTACTTTGTTTTTTTTGAAGAGATTCTAAAAATTTTTTATTTGAGATTATCCCTTGTTGTTGAAGTTTCTCATCTCTAAGATAATTTTTTTGTATATTTTTACTATCTATGAGAGCTTTAATATATTTTTCCTGTAGATTTAAAAGTTCATTACTCTTAAGGGATAAAAGTTTTTGACCCTTTTTTATATGTTCTAGTTTTCTTACAAATATATCTTTTATAACTGCATCCACATTAGAACCTATAGATATAATATCTTTTTTATCAAGAGTAACTTTAGCATTGTATGGTCCAAGGTTTATAGAATCTATCGTTATCGTTTTTTGAATATTTATTCCTAAATCATCTTGTTGTTCTTGTGAAATCTTTATAACTTGAGATCCAAAAAGACTCAAACCAACAACTAATAATATAAATATTTTTTTCATAAATTTTCTCCTAAATCTATATCTGCTTTTTTATATAACTCAAAAAGCTCATAATAGTAATTTTTTTTGCTTTGAAGCATCTCTAACATGTTTTCGGTATATGATCGCGTTGCATCCAGGTACTCCATAATACTGCCTTCACCTTCATTTAGTGCAGTTTTTGAAAGATTTTTTAACTCCAAACTCATAGGAAGTATCTCTTCATTTAATAAAGAATATTCATCATACAGTGTTTGCACTTTTGATTTAAGTGAATTTGATGTCTTTTCAAGCATTGACTTTAGTGATTCTTTTTGTGCGGATAAAGCTGAACTTTTATGTAAGTACTCGGCTTTTTGCTTTTGAGTTTGTGAGCTTAATGTAGATAAAGGGATGCTAATTCCAAACGTATAACGAGTTGCTTCTAATTCTTTTTCATATGACAACTCATAAGCCATAGATTTTAATGATGAATCATAAACATCATAAAATGATTTGGCAGAATTTTGTTTATAAGTTATACCTTTTATCTCTGCATGTTCATCTATAGTATTAAGTTTTATATCTCTTGTGATTTGTACTAAATCATCACAAGACAATCTATTAACATCCAAATTATCTATCAGTTCATTTATTGCAGATAGTTCTGATAAATATGTACGTTTATTGTATATAAGTTTTTGTTGTAGTTTTGCCAAATCAAGTTTATTAAAAAGAAGATCTTTTTTAGATATCTCACCCAAATCATAAGCTAATTCTAACTGATTAAATCTGCTGTTTTGTTCTTTAAAAAGAAGTTCAGCTCCTTGAGTAATCTCTTTTGATATACAAGCTGAGTGATATTTTGAAACTATATCCAAGCTTAGTATATGTAGTTGATGTTTTGATTCTTGATTTAGTGCTTTTGTATAAGAATCTATAGCCTCTTTTTTACTTGAAGAGGAAAATGGATGGGATAGGCTTTGAGATATTCCTAGTGAATATTCCAAACCGCTATCAGAGCTTTCATCAGCCTGAGTTAAACTTACACCAAGTTCCGGTGCATCTTGAGTTATAAACTGCTCACTCTGAGCTATATCTGAATATGTCTGTTGTTTAATTGCTAGTGTTTTTTTACTATTTTGAAGTGCCTCTAAAATTTGAGATAAATTTTGTGCATACAAATTAATACTAAATAAAAACACTAAAAAAAGTTTTGATTTCATAGTTTAACCTTTTTAAATTAGTGTATATAAATTGAAAAAAAAAGATTAAACTGAGGGTGGTCTTTGTGGAACTAAACTTACGTTTGAAGTTATACTAAAAAATAAGTTTGAAGGTTTTAAATCTGCTAGTTTCCCTTCTAAAGGGATGTCTTCAAAAAAATTAATTGAAAATACAGTGTGAATTGACTCATGCATATGAGCTTGCATCTCTTTTTTAGATTCGATTTTTTCAAGGTGAATTAGTTTATGTTTCTCGATATGAAGCTCTGTTACAAAATAATCATGCATCACAAAAAATGCAAAGCTTAACAATAAAACCGTTAATATCTTGTTTTTTAAAGTTTTCATATTTTTATTTTATATAAAATAAGACAATATATAATCAAAAAAATAATTTATTTATAATTTCAAAGAAATATTTTAAAACTGGCACCATCATCTATATTTTGTACAATTATAGTTCCACCTAAATGTTCCTCTACAATCATCTTAGACATATATAAACCAAGACCTGTACCCTGCTTGGCATCTTTAGTTGTAAAGTAAGGCTCAAAAATTTGATCTAATATTTTTATATCTATACCGCCGGCATTGTCTTTTACCTCTATAACGGTACCATTTTCATCACATTCTGTTATTATCTCGATTCTTGGATTTTGTATATTATTTTCAAAAAGTGCATCTTTAGCATTTTTTACAAGATTTAATACTACTTGAACAAATTCATTTACATATATCTCTATGTCGTTATTGCATCTATTTGTATGAACTATATCGATCTGTGCATTTTCCAGAGGTTTTTTCATAAGTTCAAGTCCACGTTTTACAACATCACCTATATTAATCAACTCTTTTTTTTGATCAGGTTTAAAATAGTCTCTAAAATCATCAATAGTCTCACTCATAAATTCTAAAAGATGGTTACCTTCCTTAATCTTATCATCCAAATATTTTTTGTTTAACTCTTTATACTCATAAGCTGAGTCGATATTCATAAATATATAACTAAGTTGGTTTAGA
>JAPHSI010000124.1 GCA_026193155.1 Sulfurimonadaceae bacterium
ATTAACTCTGATCGTTGCATTGAGCTATGGAAGTCGTGATGAGATGCTAAGGGCTGTTCACTCTTTGGCTAAAGATGTGAAAAGCGGCGCTCTCGATCCTAATGACATAAATGAAACGCTTTTTGAATCCCGATTGGATACAGTGGGTATTCCTGACCCTGATCTCATCATCAGGACCAGTGGTGAATACCGGATCAGCAACTATCTTTTATGGCAATCTGCGTATGCAGAATTTTTCTTTCGAAATACATTATGGCCTGATTTTTCTGCAAAAGAGCTTGAAAAGATTATAAAAGAGTTTAAAAAAATAGAACGCCGTTTTGGAGGCCTTAAATGATTGAGATGATTTTAGTTTTTATATTTGGTATAGTATTTGGGTCTTTTTTAAATGTGGTAATACTTAGAATTCCAAACGATGAGAGTATTATTTTTACATCATCTCATTGTAACTCATGTAATAATAAATTAAAACCTTGGCACAACATTCCAATTATTTCATGGATATTTTTAAGAGGAAAATGTGCATTTTGTGGAGAAAAAATATCTAGGCAATATCCTATTATAGAATTTATATCTGGTCTTTTATTTGTTATTTTAGTTCAAAAATACAGTCTTTCTATACCGATTATCTTTATATTTTTAAGCTTTTCTATGCTTTTAGCTCTTGCAATGATAGATTTTAAATATAAAATGGTTCCTGACTCATTAAATCTATTAGCAATAATTTTTGCAATTTTGGGTGCATGGAGTTTAGAAGCTTTAATGACAAACCTTCAGAATGCTTTATTATTTGCAGGTGGATTTACACTTTTAAGATTTTCATTATCTTACATACTAACTTCATCTGTCCATAGGGATGCAAACAAAACTTTAACACCATGGACTAAATACTATCAAAGATATCCGTATATAGAAGCTATGGGCGAAGGTGATATTATGGTTGCTGCTACCATGGGAGCTCTTTTAGGTATTCACCTTACACTTGTTGCCATATTTTTATCTGCTCTTTTAGCACTTCCTATTATGCTTATACTTCAAAATAAAAGTACAGAAGAGCAACGTATACCGTTTGTTCCATTTTTAGCACTTGCAACATTTATAGTTTATATCTATGATACACCAATTATGAGTTATATAGAGGCAAATTATTAAAGAATGAAAATACTACAAAAATATATTTTAAACCACGTATCTGTACTTTTTTTATCGGTTTTTTTGCCACTTTTTGCTATTGCATCTGTTATTTTTTTAATTAAGATGGCTACATATACAGCAGTTATTCAGTTAAGCATTTGGGATATGACAAAAATGTATCTCTTTACACTTCCTGATGTATTTTTTTTCACCCTGCCTTTTTCATTTTTTGTAGCAACTACTCTAACACTATTCAAGCTCTCAAATGACAATGAAATTATTGTACTTTTTTCACTAGGTATCCATCCGAATTTTATAATTAAAACATTATTTAAACCGGCAGCAGTGTTAACTGTTTTATTATTTATGATTTTTTTTATACTTTATCCACATACGAAAACTCTTTCAAAAAACTTCTTTGCATATAAAAAATCTCAAGCAAAGTTTAACCTTTCTGCTTCTGAGTTTGGACATAAGTTTGGTGAATGGCTACTATATATAGGTAAAGACAATCCTAATGATACTTTTGAAGACGTATTCTTGTTTAAGAAAAATAAAAAAGATAACGAAGAAGTTTTAATTAGTGCAAAGAGAGCTGAAATAATAAATGAGACAAGTGTATTAAGACTTAAACTTACAGATGGTGAGGGTTATAGTTATTCAAAAAATAAATTTACACAAATTAATTTTAAAAATATGTATATAAATGACTCACTAACAACTAATTTATCCAAATATGAAACCCCTTTGGAGTTTTGGCAATCAGAGACGCACTTCAAAAGAAAACAAAGAGTTTTTATTATGGATACACTAATGAGTTTGTTTCCTATAATTAGTTTATTTTTAGCGGCTTCTATAGGTATTGTGCACGTCAGACATAATAAAGGTAAAACTTATCTGTATCTATTTTTAGGGACAATAATATATTATCAAACTATTATTATGTTACGCGGGCCTTTAGAATACTACACTATTCCGTTAGTTGCTTTAACATGGCTAACCAGCACATATATATATTATAGAAAAACCATAGTCTCGAAGTTTTAGATGCGTGCTCTTTTTACCTGCTCTTATAACGGTACTCGTTTTTTAGGCTCACAAACTCAAAGTGAGACTAAAAACACTATTTTTGGGCAGATTGAGCATGTTTTAAAAGAGATAAACATAAGTTCAAAACCGCAACCTAGTGGACGTACCGACAAAAGTGTACATGCTATTGGGCAAACTTTTCATATAGATTTGCCTAAATTTTGGAATGATTTACAAAAACTAAAACATATTTTAAACGAGATGCTTCCAAACTCCATAAAAATTCTGAATATCAAAGAGGTAGAAGCTGATTTTCATGCGCGTTACTCTGCAAAATCAAGAGTATACCGCTATCTTATAAAAACAGATGATTCAAACCCTTTTGAAGATGATTTTATAAGTTTTTACAAAGATGTGAATTTTAAAGAGTTAGAAAGTAAAATTAAACTCTTTATTGGTGAGTATGATTTCAAGTATTTTATGAAAACAGGCAGTGAAATAAACTCTACGACCAGAAAGATATATAAAGCTTACGCATATAAAAAAGATGACTTAATTGTTTTAAACTTTGAAGCAAACGGTTTTTTAAGAAGTCAAATACGTTTAATGGTAGGTGCACTTTTAAAACTAGATGCAACTCAAATAAAAGAACAGTTAGATTGTAAAAAACAATATAAAATCAAACCTGCAACTCCAAACGGACTCTATTTAGCTAAAATAAAGTATTAAAACTCTTCTTAACATTAAGTTAATGTGCATATAATATTATTTTACAACACAGGGAGTTAAATATGATTACCAATGAGCATGTAAATAAAGTCTATAAAATGGGCGAAATTGATTTAAAAGTCATAAAAGATTTAAACCTTAGTATAGAACACGGTGAATTTGTTGCCATAGTAGGACCAAGCGGAAGCGGAAAAAGCACGGTACTTAATCTTATTGGCTGTTTAGATAAACCGACTGATGGTAAAATAACTATAGAGGGTATTGATGTTACCCTATTAAACAGAACGGATTTGGCAAACTTCAGGGGTCAAAATATAGGTTTTATCTTTCAAAGTTTTAACCTTATACCCGTACTTAGTGTTTATGAAAATATAGAATATCCGCTTATTATGATTCAAAACCTCCCAAAAGAAGAGCGTCACAAACGGATAATGAAACTACTTGAAGATGTTGATATGCTTGACCAAAAAGATAAATTCCCCGATCAGCTCTCAGGCGGACAACGCCAACGTGTGGCAATAGCAAGAGCACTTGTAACAAACCCGAAAATAGTTTTTGCAGATGAACCAACAGCTAACTTAGATACCGACACCTCAAACCAAATCATAACCCTGATGCGAAACATTCAAAAAGAGTTCAATACCACCTTTATATTTGCAACACACGATGAAAAGATAGTAACTGCCGTTGATAGGATTATAACGCTTGTAGATGGCGTCGTCACAGATGATAAAAGGATTGTATCATGAAAAATATCCTCAAAATGTCTTTTAGAAATTTATTAAGAAGTGGAAGAAGAACCATACTTACAGCCAGCCTAATCACTATAGGTGTTATGTTTGTGTTGATATATGCAGCACTCTCAGGTAGTTTTAAATCATATATGATTTCTCAAGTAACGGACTCGATGCTTGGACATATCCAAATCCACAAAAAAGGCTATATAGCATCTGTAGATAATCTACCTTTAGATAAAAACCTAAATGAAAAACAAATAGATAAAATCAAAGAGTTTTTAGACAATAGCAAGCTTATAGAATCTTATACCTTTAGGTTAAAACTAAGTGCTATGTTTTCAAACTATGTAGCATCTACGGGGATAAGACTAAATGGAATAGACCCAAAAAATGAAACAACAACACTTCCTCTGTTTGCATCAAGAGTCGATGCAAAAGACAAGACTATATTAAAAGAGGGAAATATTTTAGTTCCAGAACTTATAGCAAAAGGGATGAAGGTAAAAAAAGGCGATACCATAGTTCTTGTAGCTACAAATCAAAAAGGCTCAGTAAACGGACTGAACTTCAAAGTCAGCGGAAGTATAGAGCCGATTTCAGGACCGGGCGGAAGAGACGGTTACATACATATAAACGATGTTAAAAAGCTTCTTCGTCTAAAAAAAGTAGAAGTAAGTGAAGTAGTTATCCGTTTAAAAAATGTGAAAAATCTAGAAAAGATGATGATTTATCTAAAACCTCTAACTCAAATGAAAAATAAAAAAGGTAAACCCGTTTTTGAGATACATACATGGAAGAAGCTCACACCTTTTTATAACATAGTCAAAATGCTTGATATTATGGATATATCTATAAAAATCATTTTAATATCTATCGTACTCATATCTGTTTTAAACGTTATGATTATGAGTGTTTATGAACGTATAAAAGAGATAGGTACGATTGCTGCTATGGGTACTACGCCAAGTACTATAACAAAACTTTTTTTAACTGAAGGCTTGATGCTTGGAGTATTTGGAACGATCCTTGGAAGTATACTCTCGTATGTTTTTGTTTTTATCATAAATAGCGTAGGAATAACTTTCTCTTTTGGTCGCCAAAGCGATTTAACACTAAATCCAATTCTTCAAATAAATGAAGTTTTAATTGTAGGGGTAATAGTCATTATTATCTCTCTTGTTGCATCTATATCGCCGGCTAGAAAAGCTGCAAAATTAAATCCTGTAGATGCGCTAAGACAAAATTAGGAGAAAAGTATGAAATATTTATTTATCTTATTGACATCATTTATTTCGGTATTTTCTTCAGATATATTAGAAAAAATAGACAGAAATCTCACACCAACTTCTGCACAGATGTATAAAAAACTCATTAATATCGAACCAGACGGTACAAAAAAAGAATTTTTATTATTTCAGGCTAAAAAAGACAAAGAAAAGATGGTCTCAGTATTTTTAGCACCGGACAGTGAAAAAGGTCGCTCTACCCTAAGACTAGGTGACAATATGTGGCTTTATATACCAAATGTGGGTCGCCCTATTCGCATAACATCGATGCAGTCGGTAGTTGGAGGTGTATTTAACAATGCTGATATTATGAGACTTGATTTCTCTACCGAATACAAAGTGGAAAAACAAGAAGATAAGAAGAGTCATCTTTTACTTACACTAAAAGCAAAAAACGACACGGTCTCTTATGACAAACTTATCATGCAAGTAGATAAAAAAAGTATGACACCACTTCAAATAGAGTGTTATACTTCTACACAGATGTTAATAAAAACGCTTTATTATAAAAAGTTAAAAGATTTTGGAGACAACATAGTTAGACCATCCGTAATTGAGACTAACTCACCTATGTATAAAGGGTATAAATCTATTATGATTTACGGAAAAATCATGCCTAAAAAGTTTCCGGACGAGGCTTTTACCCTTGATAACCTATCTAAAGCGTCAAACCTAAGAAGATAAGCAAAGAATGTTAAAACTCTTTATCATTTTCATATTTGCCACCCTACTTTTAAGTGATGAATATGATTTTGATATATCCGACGTTGAACCAAAAAAATATGAATACGG
>JAPHSI010000080.1 GCA_026193155.1 Sulfurimonadaceae bacterium
CTTTTTTGCTCGTGTCCTACGAGTTTTAACCACAAACAAAACACAAACACTTGTCCGACTTGTTTAGCTCTTCCGGGTGCATTGCCTGTTTTAAACAAAGAGGTTTTACATAAGTCTATTATGTTTGGTACAGCTATAGACGCAACTGTAAATAAAACTTCTTATTTTGACAGAAAATCTTACTTTTATCCGGACAGCCCATCTGCTTATCAAATCACTCAGCTTTATACACCTGTAGTTGAGCATGGTGAACTGGAGATTGACTTTGAGGATGGAACTCATAAGACTATCCGCATCAACCGTGCACATATTGAAGCGGATGCAGGTAAGAACATTCACGACGGTGAGATATCAAAAGTTGACCTAAACCGTGCAGGAACTCCACTTTTAGAGATTGTATCTGAGCCAGATATGCGTAGTGCGGAAGAAGCTATCCTTTATCTTAAAAAACTTCATTCTATTATCCGCTACTTAGATATTGGTGATGCGAATATGCAAGAGGGAAGCTTCCGTGTAGATGTTAACGTATCTATCCGTCCAAAGGGTGATGAAAAACTTTACACTCGTGTAGAGATTAAAAATATCAACTCATTCAAGTTTATTCATAAAGCGATTGAACTGGAAGTTCAAAGACAAACAGAGGCTTGGGAAGATGGTGTTTATGATGATGAAATCTTCCAAGAGACTAGACTTTTTGACCAAGTTAAAGTAGAGACTCGCTCTATGCGTGGTAAAGAGGAAGCTGCGGATTATCGTTACTTCCCTGAACCTGATTTACTAAAAGCGGTAGTTACTGATGAGATGCTTGAGGTTTATTCAAAAATCCCTGAGCTTCCAGATGAGAAGCGTGATAGATTTGTAAAAGAGTATGGTATGAGTGAGTATAATGCAGGTGTTATAACATCAAGTGTTGATATGGCTCACTACTTTGAGAGTATGATGGAAGAGGGCATAAGTGCTAAAAATGCTACTACTTGGTTAACGGTTGAACTACTTGCTCGTCTAAAGGGTGATGTAAACATTACAAACACTCATGTAGATGCTAAAAAACTGGGTCTTTTAGTTAAACGTATAGAAGATCAGACCATCAGTGGTAAAGCTGCAAAAGAGGTACTTGATAAGTTAGTTGAAGAAAATCTTGAAGTAGACGGTGTTATAGATGCACTTGGACTTAAACAAGTAACGGATATGGGTGCTATTGAAGCTATCTGTGATGATATAATTGGTGCAAATCCTGAGAAAGTTGCTGAGTACCAAGGTGGTAAAGAGAAACTCTTTGGTTTCTTTGTTGGTCAGGTTATGAAAGCATCTAAAGGTACGGCAAGTCCGCAAGCTGTAAATGAAATTTTAAAAGCAAAACTAGGGTAATTAAGTGAGCATTATAAGCAAGGCTATCATTAATTTATCCTATGCTTTAGATGACTCCAAAAGATATAACAAAACAAAAAAGTTTTTTTATAATATTTTAGAAAACGATAGTTTTAGACTAAAAAAATATTTAGACGGATTTATGATTACACTCATTTTTTTGAGTGTATATATTTTGATACGCGACGTAAAACATGAACTTAATGACTTTTGGATTGAGTTTAACAATGTAGTAATCTCACTTATATTTTTTATAGAATATATATTTAGGTTTTGGGTTAGTAGTAGTATTTCAAAAGTTGTCATAAATCAAAATGAACATAACTTGATGTTAAACAGAAACTTTAGCATCAAGAAGATGCTAACAGAAGTTTTAAAAGATAAACTAAAGTATGTGTTTTCAATAAAAGCTATTATTGACCTTTTAGCTATTATCCCTTTCTTCCATCAACTTAGACTTTTAAGAGTTTTAATACTTTTTAGAGTATTTAAGCTTTTCCGTTATGCAAAAAGTTTTCAGACATTTGTCTCAGTTTTAGCTACTAAAAAGTTTGAGTTTATAACTCTTTTAATGTTTGCATCTATAATAATTTTTGTATCATCAGTCCTTATATACGTCATGGAAGCAAACAATCCTGATTCACCGATTCATACATTATTTGATGCATTTTACTGGTCAATAGTTACAATCTCAACAGTAGGATACGGTGACGTAACAGCAGTAACAAATGAAGGTCGTAGTGTTGCCATAGTCGTTATTACGTCTGGTGTTGCGGTTCTTGCATTTTCAACATCACTTGTTGTCTCGGCATTTAGTGAAAAGTTAGATGAGATGAAAGAGATGAAAACTATTGATAATATCTCAAAAAATAAATCTTTTTATCTAATATGCGGATATGAGGGTGTAGCTAATGAAGTAGCTAAAATACTTAAGAAGAATGACTTTCAAATTTTAGTCATGGATGAAGATGAAAAACGTGTAAAAGAGGCTATTAAAGATGGTTTTGAAGCACTTAACTTTGATCCTGGAGAGGTTGAGAGCTATAAAAAGTTAAATATTGACCTCTCAAAACACGTAAGAGCAGTTTTGGCACTTCGTCAAAGTGATGTAGAAAATGTATATACGACTATGACCGTTCGCTCAATGCATAAAGATGTATATATATTATCGCTTCTTATGGAGGAGATGCATAGAAATAAACTCTCTATAGCAGGGGCAAATGAAATCATATATTCAAAAGATTTAGTCGGTATGATAGCTAAAGAGTTTATAGGTCAACCTGTTGCTTTTGAAGTTATTCATGCTCTGAGAAGTGAATTTTCCGGTGTAGATATGGAAGAGATATTGGTAACTAACCGAATTTTTAAATATATATCTAAAATAAATCAACTTGAAAATGAAAAATATAGAGTAGTTCTTTTAGGGATTTGGAAAAAAGATAGTGATGAGTTTATCTTTAATCCAAAAGCAGATACAACTATAGAACTTGGTGATTATTTGGTTGTAATAGGAAATTCACTCTTTATTCGTGAGTTTAAAAGAGCATTGCAAAAGAAGATATTTAGATGAAAAATTTAATAGAAAAAAAAGATGCAGCACTTATATTTGGTTATAACGAATATTCGTTGGAGATAGCTAAAAATATATCATTTAAGTATAAAAATATAGAAGTCTTTAGTTTAGAAAAAAATGAAAATTCCAGTCATTTTGATTTGAGTGATGATTGGTCGGAACTTGAAGAAAAGTTTGATATGGAAAACTCGGTAGCATTTTGTGTATTGCAAGATGATGCTACAAATATATTTTTAACCCTCTCACTTCGTGCAAGCTTTAAAAACTTAAATATCATAGCTTTTTGTAAAAATAAAGAGGGTGCACATAAGCTTACACTTGCAGGAGCAAACAAGGTTATACCGCTTATTCAAACAACTGCATCTATGATAAGCGATATGCTTAGAAAACCGATAGTTACTAAAGTTATGCACGGTATACTATATGAAAAAAGTGATTTGAAAATTGCTCAGATTCGTGTAGAAAAAGAAGCAAGTTTCATCGGTAAGCATCCTTTTGAAGTTAATTGGGGTGAAGAGTTTGGGATTATAGTATTATCTATAATGCAAGATGATATAAACTCCAGTTTTATTTACTCCTCAAAAGCTAAACATAAGGCTATTCAAAATGGGGATATATTAATAGTAGTTGGGTATGATAACGATATAATAGAATTCGAATCTTTAATAGGGAGTCAGTGTGAAGTCAATTGGGGTGATTGGAGCAGGTAAGTGGGGGAGTGCATTAGCATACGCATTTAGTGAAAAAAATGATGTAGTAATAACTTCTCGTACGCCTCGTGATTTACCAAATTTTGTATCTTTAGAAGATGCTTTAAAATGTGAGTATATTGTTATGGCGATTCCTGCTCAACAAGTCTCTAAATGGTTAAAAGAAAACTTCACGTTCAATGGGCAAAAAGTCCTTGTAGTAGCTAAGGGTATAGAAGCTTCAAGCGGGCGTTTTTTAAACGATATATATAGACCATATGTACCTGATGCAAACATAGCATTTTTATCTGGTCCATCTTTCGCAGTTGAAGTACAAAAATCATTACCGACTGCACTTGTAGTAAATTCTACAAATGAAGAGTTGGCAAGAGACTTTGCAGATATTTTCCCTAGTTTTATCAAGAGTTATACGTCTACGGATGTTGTTGGTGCGGAGGTTGCAGGTGCATATAAAAATGTAATAGCAATAGCGGCTGGCATCTGTGAGGGTTTAGGACTAGGTAAAAATGCAGCTGCAGCTTTAATCTCTCGCGGACTTGTGGAGATGCAACGTTTTGGTTTGGCATATGGTGCAAAGAGGGAAACGTTTACAGGTCTTGGTGGAGCAGGAGATTTGTTCTTAACGGCTAGTTCCACAATGAGTAGAAATTTCCGTGTCGGTCTTGGCTTAGCCGATGGTAAAACCCAAGATGAGATTTTAAAGGAACTTGGCGAAGTAGCTGAGGGCATCGGTACGGCTTATGCACTTCATGAAATATCCGAGCATAAAGATATATATCTTCCGATTGCTAAGGAAGTATATGAGATGCTAGAGGGTAAAAACCCGCAAGAGAGTTTAAAAGATTTACTTTCAAAATAAGGGATATATATGATTGAACACAAAGAACAGATAAAAAAAATATCTATAGGTATTTTAATAGGTTTGCTTGTTTTTGGGATTTCAATCAGTATATTTAACCCTACACAAGCCTCACTTCTAGGTCTTATCGCGATGATGGTGGTTCTTTGGACAAATGAGGGCTTACCTCTTGCCGTAGTGTCATTGCTTCCAATCATACTTTTTCCGGCTTTTTCTATTTTAAATACTAAAGCAACGGCAATTAACTATTCACATCCGATTATTTATTTGTTTTTGGGTGGTTTTTTAATAGCTATAGCAGTGGAAAAAACAAACCTGCATACTTGGATAGCAGATAAGATGCTATCACTTTTTCCAAATACTCCAAGGGGTATGATATTTTCTTTAGCCATAACTTCAGGATTGTTAAGTTCAATCCTCTCAAACACGACTACAACCCTTCTTCTTATGTCGATAGCTTTATTTATAACAGAAGATGTAAAACTAAAACTTCGGTTTGCACTCGCTATAGCGTATGGTGCGAGTGTAGGTGGAATTATGACACCTATAGGCACACCTCCAAACCTTATACTTCTTGGAATTATGTCGGATAAAGGGATGGATGCTATACCGTTTTTTCAGTGGATGTGGATGGTTGTCC
>JAPHSI010000014.1 GCA_026193155.1 Sulfurimonadaceae bacterium
AAATAATGCATTGTTTGAACATATTGCCAAGTTTGACAACTGGGAACCGCAAACAGATGAAGATTTAAAGATTTCTACCGAGTCTATGTTACATGCATACAATAATTTAAACGGTGAGCTAAGAGATGCTTTGCATCTATCATATGATAGAATTAAAACATATCATGAAAAACAAAAACCAAAGTCTTGGTTTGATGATGAGCCAAATGGAACTATTTTAGGTCAAAGAGTAACTCCTGTAGATAGTGCAGGGCTTTATATACCTGGTGGAAAAGCTGCATACCCTTCTTCACTCCTGATGAATGTAATTCCGGCTCAAGTAGCAGGTGTAGAAAATATTATTGTTTGTACACCTACACCTAATGATGAAGTAAATGAACTACTTTTAGCTGCATGTCACTTATGTGGTGTAACAGAAGTTTATAAAGTTGGTGGAGCTTCTGCTATAGCCGCTATGGCATATGGAACAGAGAATATACCAAAAGTTGATGTAATTACTGGTCCGGGAAATATTTTTGTTGCTACAGCTAAAAAAATGGTTTATGGTGATGTAAATATAGATATGATAGCAGGACCTAGTGAAATAGGTATTTTAGCTGATGAGAGTGCAAATCCTAATCATTTAGCAGTTGATTTACTGTCTCAAGCGGAACATGACGAGATGGCAAGTTCAATTTTAATAACTCCATCACAGAATTTAGCTAATACAGTAAAAATTAAAATTGAAGATTGGTTAAAAAAACTTCCTCGTCATGAGATAGCTAGAAAATCTATAGAGACGCGCGGAGCTATAATTGTAACAAGTGATATGGATGAAGCAATAGATTTGATGAATCAAATAGCACCTGAACATTTAGAAATAGCTACAAATAATGCGTTTGAATTACTTGCATCTATTAAACATGCGGGTGCTATATTCTTAGGTCACTATACACCAGAAGCAATAGGTGATTATATGGCTGGACCAAACCATACATTACCAACTGGTGGTACTGCTAAGTTTTATTCTCCGCTTGGAGTTGAAAACTTCATGAAAAAAACATCAATTATCTCATTTAGTAAAAAAGCGATCAATGAGATTGGTGAAGAGTGTGCCCTTATAGCAAATACAGAGGGGCTAACAGCTCACGAACAATCAGTACGGGTTAGGCTTAATAAGTAACATTAATTCATATCCTTAAAAAAATTAACTTAGTTTTATTTTATAAGAAAAGGCTATAAAATTAAGTGTAGAATACAGTTATATTTTTTTTAAGGATAAATAATGTTACATCCCGCTTTAGCACATTTTGCTATTTCTCTTCCAATATTATCATTAGTTTTAGGTGCAGCATACCTATATAAACCAAGTGAAGTAATGTCTAAAGTCTCAAGTAGATTTTTTGTTTTTGCAGCTTTATTTATAATAGCAGCTTTTTTTAGTGGCAAACACGATGGCAGTGAAGTCTATGCACTTTTATCCAGTGATGGTAAAAAACTTTTAATTCAACATAAAGACTTTGGTTTATATATAGCTATAGCTATGGGTATAGCAGCTTTAGTTAAGTTTTTTGGTTGTATTAAGAAAAACTTTAAAGTAGAGATTGTCTCAGTAATATTAGTTGCAATAGTAGCAGGTGGTGTTCTTTATCAAGGTAAAATGGGTGGTGAACTTACATATACTTATGGTGCTCATGTAAAAGGTTACTCAGACGGAATGGACTGTCTAGAAGAGATGGCAGAGATGGAAGATGACGAATAGTCTTTAGACTATTCGAAATTGGAGAGTATTCTTTCACACTCTTCAATATCAAAACTCTCTACAGCAGACGATAGCTGTATGGCGTATAAATTAAACTGTTTTATACTATTTTTCGTTCCATATCTAGCTAATATATTTGCAAAATCATTAATAAGTTCAATATCTCCTTGTGATTTTGCTTTTAATAAAGATTCTCTAAGTTCAGGATAATCGTTTATACTAAATTTCGTATTTGCATGTATTAAATTATTGCTTCCTTCTTCAACTTTTTCAATTGATGTATGTTTCAAAAACTTGCTTAATGAGTCAAATAGTTCTTGCATCTTTAAAGGTTTATTTAAAAAGTCATCAAAAATCATATAGTTTTCATTTTTGCTTTCGTAAATTACTGAAGCAGTAACTGCAATAATTGGTATATCTAAAAACTTTTTAATTTCAGAAGTTGCCTCATAACCATCTTTTTTTGGCATCTTTAAGTCCATTAAAATTAAATCTATTTTTTGTTCTTTTGTTATTTGTACGGCTTCTTCACCGTCTTTTGCTTCAATAACTTTAATATTTGTATCTAATAAATAGTTTATAATTAAATTTCTATTTGAGTCAATATCATCTACTACCAATACAGTAGCTTCATCAAATGAAATAATTTTTGTATTTTTTAATGTATTTAGGGATGCTTCATTTGATACATTTATGTTTTTTAGTATAACTCTAAAGGTGCTACCTTCATTCTTTTTACTCTTTAGAGTTATTGAACCATCCATTAATTCAGTTAATTTTTTAATTATTGATAAGCCTAGACCTGTTCCTCCAAACTCTTTATTACTTTGTTTATTTTGCTGAGTAAACTTTTCAAATATTAGTTTTTGTTCTTTAGCATCTATACCTATTCCTGTATCTTTAACTTCTAGAATTAAGGTAACTTTTCCTTCTGTATCAGGTTTGGAGGTTGTTATTGTAATGTTTATAGAACCTTCAAAAGTAAATTTTATAGAGTTACTAATAAGATTAAAAAGTATTTGACGAATTCTTACTTCATCAATAATAAGAATTTTTGGTACGTTTTTGTCTACATGTATATTAAAATCTAAAGATTTGGATTTTATTTTATTAGTAAATATGCTTTCTAACTCTTTTGTAATTGATCTGATTTCAACAGGGGCATATTCTAGTTTTAGTTTTCCTGCTTCAACTTTTGAAATGTCCAAGATATCGTTGATTATTGTAAGAAGAATTTTAGAGCTGTCTTGTACAGATTTTAAATAGTTTATATTTGTAGAGTCTTGGAGGTTTTTTTCTAAAAGATCTGTAAAGCCGATTATCGCATTCATAGGAGTTCTAATTTCATGAGACATATTAGCTAAAAATTCTGATTTCATATTATTTGCTATCTCTGCTTCTTGGGTGGCTTTTTTTAATTCTATGGTTCGGATATCAACCATGTTTTCTAAATTTTTATTGACAGATTCAAGTGATTCTTTTGTTCTAATTAGTTCTGTATGAGTCTTGTACATTTTATTTGAGATAATATGTAGAACAAGCCATTCAAAAATAACAAATGCAGCATGAAATATAGTTATATCTATACCACAACCATAGTTATATACTATTATAGGGGTATCGAAAAAAGCTACATTATTTTGTTGTAGGTAATTGAAAATTAAATGATGAATAATAATGAAAACAGAACTAACCCCGATTACTTTATAATCTCTATATATCAATAAAAAGGAGAGTACACCAAATATATGAAAGTGCATCTCTATTCGTCCCAAACTTTGTTGAATCATAATTATTGAAAATGTCATTAGTACAAGTGATACGATATATTTATATGCCTTTGTACCACTTAAATATGAATAAGCTAAATAGCTTATTAAAAAAAGTATACAACCGCCAAGCAAACCCAGAGCAAAAGCGTCAAATAAGTAAGCAGTAATTGTAGATACTATTACCCAATGTATAAAAATCAGTTTAAGTATAAATTTGTCGGTATAAGACTTACTGGATAATTCATTCATTTAATAAACTCACTATATCAAGATTCATTTGTTCAAAATCATAAGGATAAGAATTGTATATATATTTTAACAATTTTAGATTGTTGTTTTTCTTTACAAGATATATATTTGTTGTATGATTATACTCTGATTTATCAAGTAGAGATTGAGCAAAATATACATTGAACTCTTTTGTATAGTTTCTCATAACTTTTTTATCTAAATAAATTCCTTTGAACTCATTATTAAAATATTTTGCAAACCTATTTGGTAAAGTCATATCAGATGGGCTAGATATGTCCAAGAACTCTACACCAACTCTTTTTTTAATTTTTTCATCTAGTGTACTATAAAATTTCCCTAACATTTCTAATCTATGTGAGCATATATCTGAACATGAGGAATAGCCAAAAAAAATAATTTTAATATCCTTCTCATCATTTAGAATAAGTTCTAAATCAATACTTTTGTTTAACTTTATTCTTGATATATTTTTTGTAAATATTGTAGGTAGTATGATTACAAGTAAGGATGTTATTAGAACAAGACTTAATAATATTGTAGCTAATAGTTTTTTATTCATGACTTTTTATATATATTTTGTATTGCAATAAATTCATCTATATTCTCAACCAAGATATCAACTAGCCTTGGCTCAAATGACTTTCCTTTTTCACTTTTTATAAATTCTAATGCTTCTTCAACACTCCAGGCTTTTTTGTAAACTCTGTCATGTGTTAAAGCATCAAATACATCAGCTACAGATGTAATTCTTCCAAATATGTGTATTTCTTCACCTTTGAGTCCAGATGGATATCCTGTACCATCCCATTTTTCATGGTGTTGATGAGATATTAAAGCAACTGTTTTAAGAAGTTTTTGCTTGGAGTTTTTAAAAATATTCCAACCATATAAAGTATGTAGTTTCATCTCTTCAAATTCTTCATAGGTAAGTTTAGACGCTTTTAAAAGGATTTTATCTGCAATGGCTACTTTCCCAATATCATGCATAGGCGAAGCCATTTTTAGTTCTTCTACATCAGAGTCTTTGCAACCATATTTTTTTGCTAATAGTTCAGAAAAATTGGCAACTCTACTTACATGTTCACCTGTTTCTTGAGAACGTCTTTCCCCAAGTTCACCTAATGTATATAGAATTTCTCTTTGCGTTGCTAATATATCATCTTTTAATTTTACTTCGCTTGTAACATCATTTCTTAAACTTATATATTCTAATATATCACCATTTGAATTCAAAATTGGTATTACAGTTGTATCAACATAATAGTATGAACCGTCTTTTGCAATATTTTTTAATAAGCCTTTCCATGTTTTTTTATTTGATACAGCATCCCATAAATCTTTATACATATTTTGCATTTCAGGACTTACTAAAGAACTGTGTTTTTTACCAATAAGTTCATCTCTGGAATATTGTGAAATTTTACAAAACATATCGTTCGTATATGTAATAGTTCCATTTGCATCTGCCTTGGATACTAGTGATGTTTGGTCAACTGCTTCTTTGTACTGCTCTAAAAGTAAATGTGTTTCATCAACTTCATTTTGCAGTTTTTCTTTTGATAGGAAAAGCTCAACATGTGTTTTTACTCTATGTATTAATTCTGATTCATCAAATGGTTTTGTAATGTAATCTTCACCACCATTTTCAAAACCTTTTCGTATACTTTCTTTATTTGCATTAGCTGATAAAAAGATTATTGGTATTTTCTTATATTTGGAATCTTGTTTTATTCTTCTTGCTGTTTCATATCCATCTATACCTGGCATATTAATATCTAGCAATATTAAAGAATGTGCTCTAATACTTAATTGCTCAATTCCTTTCTCTCCATTTGTAGCAAAAAAAATATTATACAGATTTGTAGACTTTAATACATTAGCAGCTACTTGAATATTTTTATGGTTATCATCTATTATAAGGATATTTTGCTTTGTTAAGTTAGTGTTATTCAATTCTCTTCCATTGATTTTATCATATAATAATATAGTAAAGTATTATATCAGAGATAGTATAAAATATAAGATAAAAATATATTTTCAAAATTACACAATATAGATTTTATCAAAAAAATATCACGAATTTATATCTTATTTAAGTTTCACTAGGGTAGTATCTTGGGTAGTTAAAAGCCCTCTGAAGCATTATAAGTGGGGCTTTTCTAATAGATTACTAGTAGTTATAAATCTTAAAATTACCTAAGGTTAAAGGAGTATATATGCAATTAGGCTTCCTAGTTGATTTACATCTATGTATGGGATGTAAAGGCTGTGAAATCGCATGTAAAGTGGAAAATGAAGTTCCACTTAGTACATGGAGACTTCGTGTGAAATATGTAGATGTGGGAACTTTTCCTGAAACAAAGAGAACTTTTACACCTCTTAGATGTAACCATTGTGAGAATGCACCGTGTGAGAGAATTTGTCCGGTGTCAGCACTGCACTATCTTGAAAATGGAATTGTAAACATTGATAAAGAACGCTGTATTGGTTGTGCAGGTTGTGTTATGGCGTGTCCATACGGAGCGATTTACATTGATCCTCAAACACAAACAGCTGATAAGTGTACTTATTGTGCGCACCGTGTAGCTTCTTCAATGATGCCGGCTTGTGTTGTAGCATGTCCTGTTCAAGCTAATATTTTTGGTGATTTGGATGATCCAACATCAAATATTTCTCAGTATATAGGAAAAAATCAGAGTAATGTACAAGTTAGAAAACCTGAAAAAGGTACTAACCCTCACCATTTTTATACTAGTGGAGGAAATGTTAACTTAAATCCTTTAGCATCACATAGAGTTGAAGGTCACTCTTTATTTAATAAGATTACAACATTACCAGTAGGAGGGCACCACTAATGGCAGCACATGAAATTTTAGCAGCTACAAATGCTGTGGTTACTTTAGATGTAGCAATCCCCGGTACTGTATGGCCATGGCTAGTTACAGTTAATATGTGGGCAAAATCTATTGGTACGGGTGTTATTTTCATGCTTTTTCTATTACTTAGAAAACATCCTGAGTCAGCTAAAGATTTAAGATTTTCTACGACTTTAGTATCTATTATATTTATTCATATCTTTTTACTATTCACATTAGCAGACTTGCATCAACCATTTAGAATGTGGCATATCTTTTTCTATCCGCATCTTACATCAGCTATCACTATCGGTGCATGGATGGCTACTATTTTTGTTGGTTTATTATTTTTACTTGCATTTTTTTCTTTCAAAAAAGACGATTCTAAGTTTGACAAGTTGTTAATACCTGTAGTTATTTTAGCTATACCTGTGACTATGTATACAGCAGCTCTTATGAGTCAGTGTACTGCACGTGAATTATGGCAGATGCCAACAGAAACAGCTCAAATGATTTTAGCTGCATTATTGTCTGGTTCAGCAGCTATGATTTTACTTGGTGGAAGCAAGTTAGATGAGAAAGCTCAAAGAACAATGGGAGTTGTTTTAGGTTTAAGTGCATTTATGTCATTTACAATGTATATGGCAGAGTATATCTTTGGTCCAATGAAAGCTGAAGAGGTTGCCGCTGTATTAGAATACATCAAAGGT
>JAPHSI010000248.1 GCA_026193155.1 Sulfurimonadaceae bacterium
AAAACTTTTTACATTAGTAGCAATTCTAATCGGTATTAGTATTGTATTATCCTACTCTTTGTCTGCATATACTACTATACTTTTTGGAGTCGGTGAATTTCATTTTGCTCTTAGACAAAGTATTTTTGGACTAATCAGTATCATTGTAATATGGAGCATAGCTCAATTAAATCCTGATAAACACTTAACACCATTAGGATTTACACTATTTTTTGGTTCAATTATTTTAATGATAGTTATGCCTTTTTTACCTGAATCATTGGTGTCTGCAGTCGGTGGTGCAAAAAGATGGATTAAATTTTTTGGTTTTTCTATTGCACCTGTTGAGTTTTTTAAAATAGGATTTATATATTTTTTAGCATGGAGTTTTACAAGAAAACTAGGTCATCATGATGGTATGGGCCTAACAAATGAATTTAAACGTTTTGCACCGTATGCTTTAGTGTTTATAGGTGCAATGTTCATAATCGCATTTATTCAAAATGATCTTGGACAAGTTGTAGTTTTAGGTTTAACCCTACTATTTATGTTGATGTTTGCAGGTAGTAGTTTTAGATTTTTCTTAACCTTGCTTCTTGGTGCACTTATGTTCTTTTTACTTTTTATTTTTACGGCTGAACACAGAATCTTGCGTATAAAATCTTGGTGGGCATCTACACAAGATACCGTACTCTCATTTTTGCCTGATTTTTTGGCAAATGAATTAAGAGTGCCAACCGATGTTGTGCCATATCAGATAGGACATTCATTAAACGCTATACACAACGGTGGTTTATTTGGAGTCGGTCTTGCAAACGGTACATTTAAACTTGGATTTTTATCTGAAGTCCATACAGACTTTGTTTTGGCTGGGCTTGCTGAAGAGTTTGGTTTTGTCGGGGTAACAATTGTTGTATTTATTTTTATGTGGGTAATAAAGCGTATATTTACAATAGCAAACCGTTCAGATGATTCTCGTATATACCTTTTTTCTTTAGGAATAGGGCTTATGCTAAGTTTCGCATTTTTGGTAAATGCTTATGGTATTAGTGGAATAACACCCATTAAAGGTATATCTGTTCCATTTTTGAGTTATGGCGGTAGCGCTATTTTAGCATCTTCTATAGGGATAGGTATGATTTTAATGGCTAGTAAAAAAGTAAATCTGGAGAAAAAACTATGAAGTTGTGTATAACCGGCGGTGGAACCGGCGGACATCTTATGATAGCGGAAGCCCTTGTAGAAGCTTGTGTAAAAGATGGACATCAAGCTATCTTTATAGGTTCACTAAA
This sequence comes from Sulfurimonadaceae bacterium, assembly GCA_026193155.1. Taxonomy (GTDB): domain Bacteria; phylum Campylobacterota; class Campylobacteria; order Campylobacterales; family Sulfurimonadaceae; genus Sulfurimonas. Next base: position 1,272 of record JAPHSI010000248.1, read on the forward strand.
AGGTCAAGATAGAAAGTATTTTGAGTCTAATTCAAAATTTTCGCATGTTTATTTTTTAGATACAACGGGTGTGGTTAATCAAAAAGGATTTGGAAAATTAAAAGCCCTATACAAAGTATTTGTAGCATTTTTAAAATCTCGTAAGATTTTAAAGCAGCATAGAATAGATGCTACCTACAGCGTCGGTGGTTTCTCTGCCGCACCGGCATCCTTTGCAACACTTAGCAGATTAAAACCGCTTTTTATACATGAACAAAATGCAGTAGAGGGTAGATTAAACTCTTTGTTAAAACCATATGCAAAACGTTTTATATCAGCATATGACAGTGCCTCTGTAATAAAAGGTTATCCGGTAAAAGATGTTTTTTTCAAAAACTCACGTGTAAGGGAAGAGCTAAAAACAATTATATTTTTGGGTGGAAGTCAAGGTGCTAAAGCCATAAATGATTTGGCACTCAGTGTGGCAGAGGAGCTTAAGAATAAGGGCATTCACATTATACATCAGGCAGGTGAAGCGGATTTTGAGAGGGTAAAATCTGAGTATGAAAAGCTAGGGATAGCAGCAGAACTTTATGCTTTTACCAAAGAGTTACCGAGTCTTATATCAAAAGCTGATTTAGCCGTAAGTCGAGCAGGTGCATCTACTCTTTGGGAATTAACAGCATCCGGATGTCCTGCTTTATTTGTACCTTATCCTCATGCAACTGCGGATCATCAGTTCTATAATGCTTCATTCATTGTAAAAAATAATCTTGGTTGGTGTGAACGTGAAGGAAAAGATCTTCGTACAAAATTATTAGATGTTATCAAAGAACCTTTAAAAGAAAAAAGTGAGGCACTTTTAGAATACTCTTCTAAGGATGTAGCAAAAGAGATGATAGATGATGTAGTTAAGGTTTTAAATGCTTAGAGAATTGGCACAGGATTTAGTAGATTTAATCTTTGATTGGGGGTATTTGGGAATATTTTTACTTATGGCAGTCGAATCATCGTTCATCCCTTTTCCAAGTGAGATTATTATGATACCCGCAGGTTTTTTAGCGGCTGAGGGTAAGATGAGTATCTCTATGGTTATGTTAAGTGGTGTTGGTGGCAGTTTGCTTGGGGCATTTATAAATTATTATTTAGCACTATTGCTTGGTAGAAGAATATTGCAAAAGTATGGAAAGTATTTTTTTATAAAAGAGAGTGCACTGCAGAGAATGGATAATTTCTTTAAATCGCATGGTGCAATATCTACATTTACGGGAAGATTAATTCCAGGGATTAGACAACTTATATCAATCCCTGCAGGGTTAAGTCATATGAACATAGCTGTTTTTTCTATTTATACAGCTTTAGGTGCTGGAATTTGGGCTCTTGTTTTAACTCTACTAGGATATTTTATAGGTGAGAATCAAGAGTTGATTAGTTTATATCTTAAGCAAATAACTTATATTATCTTAGTCAGCTTAGGTATAATTGGATTTATGTATTATAAATATCAGAAATATAAAGGATAATTTAGATGAATTATATGTTTGAAAATGGTTTTTTAGGTACAAGGGCTCCTTTTTTTATGGACTTTGTAACGATGATCGTAGCGTTTTTGCCATTTTTAATGATGGTTGCGATATTTTTTGCAAAAAGAAAAAAATATAGAATACACCAATTAGCTCAATATACATTATTTGTTGCATCTCTAATAGTAGTTACATACTTTGAAATGGGAGTTAGAGTCGGCGGTGGTTTTGACGCTTTTATGCAAGATAGCGGAGTATCACACAATTATGCACTTATAGTTTTAATAGCCCATATCATAATAGCAACTATTACACTTTTTATATGGGTGATGGCTATAACAAGAGCAAAAAAATATTTAAGAGAAAGTAAGCATATCCAAATGGGTAAAATAACTTTTAGTGGAGTAGTTTTAACCTCTCTTAGTGGTATTTGGGTTTATTTACTACTGTTTGTATATTAGGAGAAAAAATGATAAAAATTGACGAAAAAGCACCGGAGTTTTGTTTACCAAACCAAGATGATGTAGAAATCTGCTCCCGTGATTTAAAAGGGAAATGGGTAATTCTTTATTTTTATCCAAAAGACAATACACCGGGTTGTACGACAGAAGCGTGTGAATTCACGGAGGCTTTGCCTGATTTTGCGGATTTAGATGCAATAGTACTCGGCGTAAGTGCGGATTCTACTAAAAAACATCGTAACTTTATAGAGAAAAAAGATCTGGGGATTACACTTTTAAGTGATGAAGATACCACGATGATGCAAAAGTTTGGCGTATGGCAGTTAAAGAAAAACTATGGCAAAGAGTATATGGGAATTGTTCGTTCAACTTATATAATCAATCCTGATGGAGTGGTAAAAGCTGTATTTGAGAAAGTACGTGTAAAAGATCATGTTGCTAAAGTAAAAGCTGAATTAGAAAGTCTTCAAGGGGCATAAAATGAAAGTAGCAATAACAGGTTCTAATGGTTTTGTAGGTACTAAGCTTAAAAATGATTTTCCTGATTTTATTGCTATAGACAGAAAAGACTCTGTAGATGAAATTGTAAAAAAGCTAGAAGGTGTTGATGTAGTAATTAACTTAGCAGGAGCTACAATTCTTAAGAGATGGACACCTGAATATAAAAAAATACTTTATTCAAGTAGAATAGATACTACAAAAAAACTTGTTCAAGCAATTAATCAAAGTGATATAAAACATTTTATTTCAACCTCTGCCATAGGTATATACGGTGATGATTTTTTAACTACTGTTACACAAGATTGGGAAGCCCAAGCAAGTAAATCAAATAAACCAACTACCATAATGCGTTTTGGAATAATCCTTGGAGAAGGAGGCGGTGCACTTAGTAATATGCTGACCCCTTTCAAACTAGGACTTGGCGGAAATATAGGTGATGGAAAAATGATTATGAGCTGGATAGATATAGATGATCTAGTAGGCATTTATAGGTTTGTGATTGACAATAAGGTATACGGTACGCTAGATGCGACTGCTCCAAATCCTGTAACAAATAAAGAATTTACAAAAGCACTAGGTAGAGTTTTAAATAGACCGACAATTTTACCTTTACCGGAGTTTGTATTAAAGATTATTTTCGGGGAAGCTTCATCAACTCTTTTAAGCTCTATTGATGTAAAACCAAAAACAATTTTAGATGTAGGATATAAATTTAAGTATGAAGATATATACTCCTCATTGGAGCATATATTAATTAAATAATTAGTATTTATAACGAATATAAAAACGAATATCTTGAGCCTTATCTACAACTATATTTCCCATACCAAAGTTAATAGCATCTTCAATAGAATATGAAGCTCCGCTAGTCTCGCCAAAAAAACCGTTACTCCCTGTATAATCGTAATCTATATATGTATATCGTATTTGCATACTTAAATACTTTTCAACTAAATATTCAGTAAAATAAGCTTCATACGCATCACCTCGAACTGCAACTTTAGAACCGATATTTGTATCTTCAGCATATGTAATACTTCTAAAATATTGCGAACCGTGATTAAACTCTAAACCCCATTTTCCGTCTTTGCTTATTAAAGATGGAAATTGTGTACCAATCCAGTAAGAATAACCTGTTTTTGATTCACCGGTTTGTGTAGCTCCGCCTGCATCTACAGCACCATAAAGCATACGTTTATTATTTTTTGGATTAGTTTTTGTATATGCACCGCTTATAAACAAAGTGCTGTCATCCAAAAATTCGCTCCATTCATTTCCAATACCTTGAATCATAATATTAGCAGTAAAACTATGTAAACCTCCAACAGTATCAAAGCCTTGAGTCTGATCTGTTAAACTAATAGAATCGATAAGATTATTAGCATAATAGTATTGTGTGTTAAATGAATAATGACCATTATTAAACGGAACAAAAATAAGTCCTACTAAATCAATTTCAGGTATATCGGTAGTTTCAGAGTACGGTGTAGTAGAAAATTTTGGTGCAGCATTACTCATACCTCGACCTGCACAAAATTTTACATATGTGCCCCAATCTTTTAAGAGTGAAAATTTTGAGCTGAGACCATCAAACTCGACATTTACGGTATGAGCCATTGGAGATGAAGCTCCGTCATTATCACGGAAATTTATAAGATGACCGTTTGTAGAGGGACGGCGACCAATACTAAAAGTCCAGGGTATATCTAAAGAGGCAAAAGTATCGTTTTGATAAAAAAAGTAAGCATTTTTTAGTCTCATAAGTCCATCGTATGCATTTTCATTTGTTATCCAGTCAAAATTTTCGTACGAAGATGAGGTAGGATTGCTTGCACCGCTTCTCGCTCCATAAGCTTTTTGATATGCAACTTGGGCATGAAAGCTTAGTTCATTATTTGCTTTCCAAAACATATTTACCCACAGTCGGTTAGTCATCAGGGCATCATTTTTAGCTTTACTTTTATCTGCCATAGTATATTTAATATTATCAAGAGTAAAACGGTAATCAGCTCCAAGTTTTAATCTATTACCACTTGTGGCACGATTTAATTTTGAAATTCTAGAATCAAAAAAATCTAAAGTCTCTTCTAAATCATCCTCTTCACTCTCTTCATTTTTCGACTTTATTTCAATAATTGCATCTGACTCTTCATCTGCATCTTTTTGCATTTCAGATTTTGAGTTTTTTTCCTCTTTAAGAGTTGCTACTTCTTGTTTAAGTGTCTCCAACTCTTTTTGCATTGTTTGAAATCGTTCATACATAGATTCAGCATAGATATTAGTACTCAGTAAAGTTACACTGATAAGAGATATAAAAAGTGGCTTATTCATTAGTCTACCTTAATTAAAAGTAATATAGTTATATAATACTTTTTTATACTTAATGGACACTATACAAAAAGAAATATAAATTTATTTTTAAATTGTGATAAAAATGTAATTAAAGCATGTAAAAGACTGGAATCAAGCTCTATTTAAATATTTTTTTAGTATAATTGCGCGATTTTTCTTCTGCTTTGCACAAGGAAACATTAAACAGATTATGTCAAAAGCTAGTGCAACTTTCTATATTTAGAAAGAACTGTCCGACATTTTCAAAGTAAACTAGTAAAAATTCTGGCTCATAAATGAAGCCTTTAAAGGACCTTATATGGTAACTATGAAAGACCTATTAGAATGTGGTGTACACTTCGGACACCAAACTCGTCGTTGGAACCCAAAAATGAAAAAATATATTTTCGGTGTTCGTAAAAATATCTATATTATCGATTTACAAAAAACTTTACGTTATTTCCGTAATACTTACCAAATCGTTGTAGATGCAGCAGCTGAAGGGCAAACTGTTCTTTTCGTTGGTACTAAAAAACAAGCTCGTGTTTCAGTTCGTGATGCAGCAATTTCATGTGGTATGCCATATGTAGATAATAGATGGTTAGGTGGTATGCTTACTAACTTCCCAACTATTCAAAAATCTATTCGTAAACTAGATGTTATCGAAGATATGCAAGAAAATGGTCAAATTGATCTTTTAACTAAAAAAGAAGCTTTAATGCTATCTCGTCAAAAAGAGAAATTAGAGTCTTACTTTGGTGGTATTCGTAATATGAAAACTTTACCGGATATGATGTTTGTTGTAGATGCTGTTAAAGAACACACTGCAGTACTTGAAGCAAACCGTCTAGGAATCAAAGTTGTTGCTCCATTAGATACTAACTGTGACCCAGATGTAATCGATTATCCAATTCCAGGTAACGATGATGCTATCCGTTCAATTCAACTTTTCTGTAAAGAGATGGCTGAAGCTATTAATGAAGGTAAAGCATTAAGAGACGGTCAAACTGAAGAAGCTGAAGGTGAAATTGCTGAAGCACAAGAAGCAGCAGAGTCTACAGAAGCACCAGCTGAAGAAGCAGCGGTAGAAACTACAGAGGAAGCATAATTATGGCAGTTACAGCAGCACAAGTTAAAGAATTACGCGCAGCAACAGATGCGCCGATGATGGATTGTAAAAAAGCGTTAGTTGAGAATGATGGAGACATGGCAAAAGCAACTGAGTGGCTAAAAGAGCGTGGTATCGCTAAAGCTGCTAAAAAAGCTAGTGAGCGTGTTGCAGCTGAAGGTCTTGTTGGTCTTAAAATAGCTGATGATTTTTCAAAAGCTACTGTAGTTGAAATCAACTCTGAAACTGACTTCGTTGCAAAAAATGAAGGTTTCCAGAATTTAGTTCTAAAAACGACAGAAGAAGTTTATTCTAACAACCCTGCTGATGTAGAAGCTGTTATGGGGACTGAGTATGGTAGATACTTCACAGAAGAAGTAGCTAAAATAGGTGAAAAGATTGAACTTCGTCGTTTTGGTACGCTTGAGGCTGAAGACGATACTGTTGCAATGAACGGTTATGTTCACTCAAACAACCGTATTGCTGTTATTGTAAAAGCTAAATGTGATTCTGCTAAAACTGCTGATGGTATGAGAGATGTTATGAAACAAGTTGCAATGCACGCATCTGCAATGAAACCTCAAACTCTTTCATTTAAAGATTTTGATCCTGCATTTGTTGAATCAGAAACTAAAGGTAGAATTGAAGCTATTAAAAAAGAGAACGAAGAATTATCACGTTTAGGTAAGACTCTTAAAAACGTTCCTACTTATGTTTCAATGATGCAATTAACTGATGAAGTTATAGCTCAAGCTGAAGAAGATATCAAAGCTATGTTAAAAGAGCAAGGTAAACCGGAAAAAATCTGGGATAAAATTGTTCCTGGTTCATTAGCTCGTTTTATTGATGATAACACTACTTTAGATAAAGAGCAAGCTTTACTTGATCAAACTTATGTACTAGATGATAAAAAAACTGTAGCAGAGGCTGTTGAAGCTGCCGCTAAAGCTCTTGGCGGAACTGCTGAGATTGTTGATTTTATCCGTCTTGAAGTTGGTGAAGGTATTGAAAAAGCTGAAGACGACTTCGCAGCAGAGGTTGCTGCACAAATGGGTTAATATTAAGGTATTAACATTTTAAAAATATCTCATCTAACAAAGATGGGATATCCCCCTCCTATAAAGAAAATCAAAAGTTTTATTTAATATAAAAACCATATAATTAAAAAAAAGGTTTTCTATGAATAAATTTGCTAATTTTAAAATTTCTGTTTTAGTTTATTCATTAATTATTTTTGCAATATGGTCAGTCTTAATTTTTATGTCAGCTGTATGGAATATACAAATAGAAAAAAATATTACAGAAGATACAGTAAAAAATATTGCTAGAGCAAGTTTCAATAAAGATCAAGCCTATAGACTCTGGGCAACTTCACATGGCGGTGTATATGTAAAACCAACGCAAAAAACTCCACCTAGCCCTTGGATGGCACACTTATCGGATAGAGATCTAACAACTACAGATGGTACAAAACTTACACTTATGAATCCTGCTTACATGTTAAGAGAGATGATGGATGACTACTCTGAACTGTATGGAATAAAGGGAAGAATAGTCGGGATCGTATATCTAAATCCAAATAATGAAGCTGATGAATGGGAAGCTAAAGCGATAAAAAGCTTTGAACAGGGTAGGAAAGAGATTATGGATTTCACCAATATAGAAGGTGAAAAATATTTACGTCTTATGCGACCTATGATTATGAATCAAAAATGTCAAAAGTGTCATGGCCATTTAGGGTTTCCTAATGGTAGTGTAAGAGGTGGTGTAAGTGTATCAGTGCCTATGAAAAAATATATCGAGCATGAAAATGAATCGGTAAGTAATATAAAACTTACGTATTTTATTATATGGGCTATAGGAGTAATAGCAATTGTTGTTATATCTTTAAAGTCTTTA